>NZ_BADV01000049.1:0-3487 GCF_000238895.1 Pseudoalteromonas sp. BSi20429
AGCTTAGTCTCGGGCTTTTTAATGTCTAGAATAAAGTGTCATATGAAGGTGGCGCTCTTACTTTAGGCGTAGGTGTGTTGTAGTAACGTTCAAAGCGTAATTATTAGCCTAGCTAATTGTTACCAAAAAGCCCGAGCTTAGTCGGGCTTTTTAATGACTAAAATAAAGAGTGATTTGGAGGTGAGAATCTCACATTAGACGAAGATGCTTGGTAACAACATTCAAAATATTATTGGTATTTATAAAAAACCCGAGCCTAGCCCGGGTTTTGATAAGTTATGAATATGCCATAATTGGCTGAAAACTATTCAATATTTTGAATTTGTTCTCTCATTTGTTCAATCAATACTTTTAACTCTACAGCGGCAGTAGTGATGTCACTATTGATAGACTTAGATGCTAGCGTGTTAGCTTCACGATTAAATTCTTGCATCATAAAATCTAGGCGGCGGCCGCATGCGCCACCTTTTTTAAGGATTTTTTTAGTTTCTTTAACGTGAGACTTTAAACGATCTAATTCTTCAGCTACATCTTGTTTTTGAGCAAGATAAATAAGTTCTTGTTCAAGGCGTGACTCGTCAATGTTTGCTGTTAAGTCTTCTAGCTTTTGAGCCAGTTTTTCACGCTGCCACTTAGCAATCTCAGGCATGTGCGTTTCTACAATTTCTACTTGCTCTAAAATCGCATCAAGGCGGATTGCTATCATTTCTTCAAGGTTTGCACCTTCATCGCCACGAGCTGATTTAAAATCTTCGATTACTTGATCAAGACCAGCAATTAGTGCCGTATTAACGCTATCCATATCAAGTTCTTCAGCTTCCATAACACCAGGCCAACGCAATATATCAACAGGATTAATGTCGCCATTACTTTGCTGTTGAACCCATTTCGCGCTATTTATAAGTTGCTCAGCAAGGGCTTGGTTAATTGATAGCTCACCAACATGGGCAGGATTTGCTACAAACTTTAAAAAAACCTCAACTTTACCGCGTTGTAAGTGTTTGCGTAAACGCTCACGAATAACTGGCTCCATGCCACGAAATTGCTCTGGTGCGCGAATAAATGTTTCAAGGTAACGCTGGTTCACTGAACGAACTTCCCAAGTGCCAGTTCCCCAATCGCCTTTTATTTCGCGACGCGCATAAGCTGTCATACTGTGGATCATGGATATTTTCCTAAATTTATAAATACAATATTACGATGATTATACCGTAACACCGCTTAAGCTCTAGGGAAAATTTAATACACTGAATATTTTGCATACAGCTATTTATTTAAATCAGCATGGTATCTATACCCACATACACTTATAATGTCGCAAATTCTGAATTAAGGGGATCGTCAATGCGTCCAAGCGAAAGAACACCTAACCAAATTAGACCTGTTACATTTACACGTAATTATACTTTGCATGCTGAAGGCTCAGTACTTGTTGAGTTTGGTAACACCAAAGTACTTTGTACAGCTACTGTCGAATCGGGCGTTCCTCGTTTCATGAAAGGTCAGGGTAAAGGTTGGATCAATGCTGAATACGGTATGTTACCGCGAGCAACGCATACGCGTAATGCTCGAGAAGCTGCACGTGGTAAGCAGGGCGGTCGTACTATGGAAATTCAACGTTTAATTGCACGTGCACTGCGTGCTGCTGTTGATTTAAAAGCACTTGGCGAAAACACAATCACCATTGACTGTGATGTAATTCAAGCTGATGGTGGTACGCGTACTGCTTCTATAAGTGGTGCATGTGTTGCACTTGTTGATGCGCTAACGCATATGCGTGCCAAAGGTATGATTAATTCAAACCCACTTAAGCATATGATTGCGGCTATTTCAGTAGGTATATATAAAGGTCAAGCAATTAGCGATTTAGAATATATTGAAGATTCAGCAGCAGAGACTGATATGAACGTAATTTTAACCGAAACAGGTAAAATTATTGAAATTCAAGGTACAGCCGAAGGCGAACCTTTCTCGTTTGATGAGCTAGATGAGTTACTTACTTTAGCTAAACATTCTATTCGTGAAATCATTGACGTACAAAAGCAAGCATTAGCATAAATAGGTAGGCCACTAGATATGAAAGATTATCAAAAAGAGTTTATAGAATTTGCCCTAGAGAAGCAGGTATTAAAATTTGGTGAGTTTACTTTAAAGTCAGGGCGCATAAGTCCTTACTTTTTTAATGCCGGTTTGTTTAATACAGGTCGTGACTTAGCACGTTTAGGTCGTTTTTATGCATCAGCATTAGAAGATTCAGCGATAGAGTACGATGTACTATTTGGTCCCGCGTATAAGGGTATCCCAATAGCAACAACGACGGCAGTTGCATTAGCAGATCACCATGATAAAGATGTACCGTACTGTTTTAACCGTAAAGAGAAAAAAGCACACGGTGAAGGTGGTACATTAGTAGGCTCAGAACTCAATGGCAAAATAATGCTAGTTGATGATGTAATTACCGCAGGTACCGCTATTCGTGAGTCCATGGAAATTATTGCACAAAATGGTGCAGACCTTAGTGGTGTTTTAATTGCATTAGATCGCCAAGAAAAAGGTAAAGCCGAGTTATCAGCTATTCAAGAAGTTGAACGCGACTTTAATACCAAAGTAATTTCTATTGTAAAATTAGCAGACCTTATTAGTTACCTTGAAAACCAAGGAACGATGGGCGAGCATTTAGCCTCAGTTAAAGCTTACCGTGATCAATACGGCGTAGCATAAATAAAAAGCCTCGCAGTGCGGGGCTTTATTTTGACCTTCATTCATAGAGTTTATTAATGAAAGATGTATTAAAACCAAATGGCTTAGGCCTCAAACGCGTTTTCAAAGCAACCTATTGCTCCTATCTTGGCTTTAAAGCAGCATTTAAAGAAGAAGCTGCATTTAGACAAGAGCTATTACTAAGCCTTATATTATTCCCCACTTCATTTTGGCTGGCTTCATCATTATTACACTGGGCAATACTAATTAGCTCACTGCTTATTATTCTAATCGTTGAATTGCTAAACTCTGCCATTGAAGCATTAACAGATCGAGTAAGTACAGAATTGCATGTATTGTCAGGTAGAGCCAAAGATATGGGATCTGCAGCCGTAACACTTTCATTAACGATCGTGTTGATCATATGGGGTGTAAGTCTTTATATGAAGATCGTTTAAGCTCACTTTTAATATTAGTGAAGTTTAAACAACTTTAGTTGTTAATAATTTGCTAGTTATGTTGTGTTTTTAACGTGTTTAGCTCAAATACTCAGCGAACAGCACATTATTTCAAGTTTTCTTCAAAAAAGGGTTGATCTGTTTTCGGATCTCCCTATAATGCGACCCCACTGAGACGGGAAACGCCAACGCATAGCGAGGCACGAACTACTCAGAGAGTTAAATAAAACTTCGGTTTTAAATCTTCTAAAAAGAAAGTTTAAAACTAAGTGTTGACTCGAAAAATAAAGGGTGTATTATTCGCATCCCTTGAGGCGCTAAAGCGACTC
>NZ_BADV01000048.1:0-6421 GCF_000238895.1 Pseudoalteromonas sp. BSi20429
ACGTACGTCGTCTTTTTTTTATGTCTGTAATTTAGTTTAAAGCCTTTCAGGAGTTGTTCAAGTAGGCCCTATATACTGCAAGAAGGAGGGTAGTAATCATGAACGATAATATTAATGAACACTCACAAATGAAAGCCCAAGCTGCAATAGCCCGCTTAGAGCGATTCAGTAAGTTAACTGATAGCAGCATTGGCATTCCTTTTACTAAATTTAATATAGGTTTGGAGGCTGTGATTGGTTTAATTCCCGTTATAGGTGATGCCGCAGGGCTAATTTTATCAAGTTATGTGCTGATAGAAGCCCAGCGTTTAGGTGTGAGTAAACGTATAAAGACTAAGATGATTATCAATATGCTCATAGACTTTGTGGGCGGTTTAGTGCCATTTTTTGGTGATATTTTTGATGCCTTTTTTAAAGCTAACACGCGTAATACACAACTATTAAAAAAGCATTTAAACAAGCAGTTGAGTGAGTGATTAATAGCTTTAAGTAACCGTTAGCAAAGAGACTTTAAACAAAATGTTGTTGGTTGTTAAATCACCTAGTATGGTAGGAGCGTCTATTCACTTTGGTATTTACAATATGCAATTATTTATCGGTAATAAAAACTACTCTAGCTGGTCATTACGCGCATGGTATTTAATGAGTAAATTTGATGTTGAGTTTAGTGAAACCCAGCTAGTACTCGACACCCCCGACTTTTACAATGAACTAAAAAAGACCTTTGCTTTGCAAAAAGTCCCAGCGTTAATTGATGGCGATTTACAGGTATGGGATTCGCTAGCAATTTGTGAATATATTAACGATGCTTACTTATCAGGCGCTGCATGGCCAAAATATATTACCCAAAGAGCTAAAGCGCGTGCACTAAGCGCTGAAATGCATTCAGGCTTTATGGCACTGCGCAGTGAAATGCCAATGAATATAAGAGCAACCCGTAAAGTAGACCTATCGAGCGAAGCACTAAAAGACATAGCCCGTATAGACGAAATATTTGCACAGCAACAAGATGTGTTTCCAAATGAGTGGTTTTTTGGTGACTTTAGTATTGCTGATGCCATGTATGTGCCTGTTGTACTGCGCTTAAAAACCTATCAAATTACGTTATCGCCAGAGGCACAGCAATATTGTGACTTTGTTATGCGCTGCCCAGTATTGCAAGCATGGATCACTCAGGCATTAACCGAGACCGATATTGTAGAGTGTGATGAAGCAGGAACGCCTGTATAATTATTGTTTTTCATATGGCATGTTTTATACCTTAAAATCATAAGTTTAAACTAGGCAGCTCATGTATCTAAATCACCCAAGGTATGGCAATACACCAATAACTACCAATACCCCAGTGACAATAGAGGCGATAGAGAATGCGCACTGGCGTTACTCGAGGCTTAAATACTTCCCTAATACGGTAATATTGGCTGATATAAAAAAGCAAAACTATGCCATTTATCCTCGGGCACTTAATGTTGATATTGAAGAAAAGTGCGGGACTTGCTCTAAGGCATTTATTTTTTTTGCTCAAGAGCAGCAATATTGGTTTGAAACATTAAGATTTTGGGTCGATTCACACTGTACTCATTGCTTTGAATGCCGTAGACATGCCAGATATATACTAATTCTACGTAAACGGTACGATATGTTAACTAGCTTAGCCAATAAAACCTCAGGTGAAAAAACACAGCGTAAAGAACTTGGTAATACTCTTTACTGTTTAGGTATTATTAAAAATATCAATAAAGTGAAAGATTAATCCGCTTATATTTTACTATCACGCCTTATTTTTACTTTAGTTGTAAAAGCCCGTACAATTCGTCTCGTTTTTAGTGCGCTAATATGGCGCTGTAACCGAGACGAATTAATCAATTTTTATGCATCAAATAGCTGATCTAATTTCAATTTTTGAGCGCACTTTTTATCAAAGTCACAATACACGACTGATAAAAGGCGATTGTGAGCCTGTCTATTTACCAGCAACAGAGCAGGTGCCATATCACCAAGTTGTATTTGCGCATGGTTTTTATGCCAGTGCATTACATGAAATAGCACACTGGCTGGTGGCCGGTGATGCACGTCGTTTATTAGAAGATTACGGTTATTGGTATTGTCCTGATGGGCGCGACAAACAAAAACAAGCTGAGTTTGAAAACGTAGAAGTAAAGCCTCAAGCTATAGAGTGGTTATTAAGCACCGCAGCAGGGTTTAATTTTAATGTGTCGGTGGATAACTTAAACGGCGAGCAAACATGTCGGTTTGATTTTCAGCAGCGAGTACATGCACGTGTATTATCGTTAATCGAAAATGGCTTTAACTCTCGTACAGAGTCACTTTTAAAAGCACTCTCTGATTTTTATAATACACAGTGGCCATTAACAGCGCAGCAATTTAATTGGCAACATCCGAAGGAGCTTTGTAATGGCGTTTAAATTAGGTTTAATTGTAAACCCAGTAGCAGGTTTAGGCGGAACAGTTGCCTTAAAAGGTAGTGATGGCGCACACACAGCCGCTAAAGCAATCGAATTAGGTGCAGAACCCAAAGCAAATAGCCGAACAAAAGCAGCGCTTGAAGTGCTATTGCCTTATAAAGAACGCTTAACCATTTACACCGTTAACGGTGACATGGGTGAGCAAACAGCAAAAGCCTTGGGCTTTAATGTAGAGGTTATATACAACACTGCTGCTATAACAACCCCAGACGACACAGAACAAGCAGCAAAAGTACTTAGAGACTTAGGTGTTGATTTAGTTTTATTTGCTGGAGGCGATGGTACAGCGCGTAATATTTGCCATGCAATCGAAGATACCATTCCCGTACTTGGTATTCCTGCAGGCTGTAAAATTCACTCTGGTGTGTACGCCATTACACCAAAAGCTGCAGGGCGCGTAGTCGAAATGCTGGTTAAGGGGGAGTTAGTTACCTTAGCTGATGCAGATGTAATGGATATAGATGAAGATGCCTTTAGACAAGGCACAGTAAAAGCAAAGCGCTACGGCGAAATGCAAACACCTAGCGAAGTACGCTATATGCAAGCGGTTAAAAATGGCGGTAAAGAAACCGACGAACTCGTACTTGCCGACATTGCAGCGCATGTTGTATCGCAAATGGATGAAGACACATTTTATATAATGGGTAGCGGCTCAACGGTTGAGGCCATAATGGAAGAAATGGGACTTCAAAATACGTTGCTTGGCGTTGATTTAATAAAAGATCAAACCTTAGTTGCTCAAGATTTAACGGCTAAGCAATTACTTGAGCTTACACATGATCAAAGTACTAAGTTAGTCATTACGCTCATTGGCGGGCAAGGGCATATATTTGGCCGTGGTAATCAGCAATTGAGCCCTGCGCTTATACGTGCAATTGGCAAAGAAAACATTATTGTAGTAGCAACAAAAACAAAACTACAAGCGCTTAATAGCCGCCCCCTTATTTGTGACACCGGCGATGGCGAATTAGATGATGAATTAACGGGTTATATTAAAGTAACCACCGGATTTAACGACCATATTATGTATGCAGTAGGGCACCAAAACCTTGAAAATACAGGTGCTTTGCAAAACCAGGAGATTAATAAATGAGTTTAGTGAACTATATCGATGCAGCCCAGCAGTACTTCGATGATTTAGTAATAAAAGCAACTGACGATGAGTTATTTGCAGGCGGCTATTTACGAGGTCATTTTGATCTTGCAGTTGGTTATGCCGAAGTAGAAAAGCTGACAATCAGTATAGATGAGCTAAACGAAACTGTAGAGCAAAGCTTAGTAAAAGCATATCGCAACGGCGAGCTTAACGAAGAAGATAAGACATTAGTTGCACGCTTGTGGGAAGAAGTTAAAGCCCTCGCTTAAAAGTAAGTGATACAAAAAACACGATTTGTTTATCACTATCGTGTTTTTTTGTGTCCAAAACTTTTAAAGCAGATTTTTATGTTAATTTACTGTTTTGTTTTTATGCGATATTGTTACTAAAAATAAATTTTAGGAACAATAAAAATGAATAATAATCAAGACGCTTTACCTTCAGGGGTTGTTGCGCGTTTTTTAAACTTTGTTGAGCGGGTTGGCAATAAGCTTCCAGATCCAGCCGTAATATTTCTGTTTGCAATGTTATTAATTTGGTTTTTGTCGTGGTGGTTTTCAGGTGTAAGCTTTGATGCAATAGACCCACGTACCGGTGAAGCGATTATTATTAACAATATGCTGGCAAGTGATTCGCTCGCTACTTTTTTATCCTCTATGGTAAAAACCTTTACCGGCTTCGCTCCCTTAGGTGTCGTTTTAGTAGCTATGTTAGGTGTCGGTGTTGCAGAGCATTCGGGCTTCATTAATACCGGTCTTAAGTTAATGCTTAAAGTGACTCCTAAAAAGCTATTAACGCCTTCAATCATTTTAGTAGCCATTGTGAGCCATACCGCTACTGACGCAGGTTATGTATTAGTTATTCCACTTGCCGGTGTTATATTTTATGCTGCAGGGCGCCATCCGCTTGCGGGTATTGCAGCTGCATTTGCAGGAGTCAGTGGTGGTTTTGGGGCTAACTTTATTCCATCAGGGATTGATCCATTACTACAAAGCTTTACTCAAAGTGCAGCGCAAATAATTAATCCTGCAATAACAATTAACCCGTTAAATAACTGGGCATTTGCTTCAGCATCTAGCTTATTTATTGTGGCATTAGGCTGGTACATTACCGATAAAATTATTGAACCACGTTTACAAAAAACAACGGTTGATGGTGCTAAAGAGGATTTACCTGTATTTGAAGATGCACGTAGTGATGAAAAACGTGCCTTTTATATAGCCAGTACCGTGATGATTGCAGGGCTTGCGTTATTAGCATTTGTCTCTGCTCCAGACGATTCTGCAATGCGCAGTAGTGACGGATCCCTTACTAATTTTAGCTCCCCTTTAATGCAATCAATTGTACCACTAATATTTTTACTTTTTTGGCTACCTGGCACAGTATATGGTTTTACGGTAGGTACCTTTAAAACTTCAAAAGATATTATTGATGCTATGAGTAAAGCGATGAGCGGCATGGCATATTATATCGTCATGGCGTTTTTTTGTTCGCTATTTATTGCTGCATTTAGTAAATCAAATTTAGGTGCATTACTCGCAATCGAAGGTGCGCAGTTATTAAAGGCAATGGAATTGCCAAGTGCAGTAACGGTTGTGGGCATTATCTTTTTAACTGGCTTTGTTAACTTGTTTGTAGGTTCAAGTTCAGCAAAATGGGCGTTACTTGGCCCTATTTTTGTACCGATGTTAATGCAACTTGGCATTTCGCCAGACTTAACTCAAGCCGCTTATCGTGTAGGTGACTCAAGTTCTAATATTATTACACCGTTAATGCCTTATTTCCCATTAGTGGTGGTGTACTGTCAAAAGTATGTGAAAGGCACAGGTATAGGTACTTTAATTGCTATTATGCTACCGTACTCAATCGCCTTTATGATTGGCTGGAGTATCTTTTTATTAGGTTACTGGGCACTTGGTATTCCACTAGGGCTTGATGCTAGCTACGTTTACCCAGCTTTGCCTTAACCTAAACCTTGATTTATGAACCTCACCCACTTGAGTGAGGTTTTTAAATAAAAGTCCTGTAATGTAAAAGTAAGTCTAAGTTACCTTTCTAAATCTCTCACTATATAGCCAAATAAGTTGGCCTCACCAACAATATACACATAATCGTTTTTGTTGTTCATTATTGTAGACTTAGCGTCGTACCACCTAAAATCATGAATTTTATTCGTTTTAGGGTCTTTGAAGTATAAATGAGTACAACTATCTTCATACTCGGTGCCACACTTTTGTACATCGGTCAGTATATATTCCTTATACCAATAGCCACCTTGCGTGTAGTAAGCCCATAATTTAATGGGATCAGAGATAAAAATATAGAGTATTCCATAGATTAATAAAGGGGATAATGGGTACATGAAAATGGATGCCAATTTCATTTTTGTATCTGAAAAATTGTATTTAAGTGATTCTCTATATTTACTGCAGCGTTTGTATTTATTGAATATAAGTATATTTATATAGATAAATAGTGCGCAACAGATAATAGGGAGGGCTATAAAGAAAACAACGTCGTATAGCTCATTTGAGATGAATGGTGGATCTGTAAAGTCCATTAAAATAGGAATAGTGATGCATAATAAAATGGAGAGTATTATTGCTACAAAGAGCAAGTTGTCGTAAATCTTTTTCAATTTTTAATTCATCCGTGAACTATAGCCTTTGTTTAGTTTACAGAATTTTTGTTATTTTAAAAAATCAGAGGAATATATTTTTAGGCATTAAGTAACCCGAACTCAGGCTAAAAAAACTATCTCAAGCTGCTATTGAATTGACGCGAAGGTTTACTTTGTATTCACTGTGGCAGCAGCTTAAAAACAAAAAAACCTTGTCAC
>NZ_BADV01000047.1:0-45583 GCF_000238895.1 Pseudoalteromonas sp. BSi20429
GTGGCTTTTTTGTTTTATTTAATGCGTAAGTTAATACCTTAAATATGTTAATAGAGTAGGGTGTGTATTTATAATTAATATTTTGGGTATGCTTGTTTAGGCTACGCGAATATAATGCGAGATAACCGTATAAAAAATAATAACCCTTCTGCTTTGCTTGTTTTGAGCAAGGTATCATTAAATAAATATTGAGATTTAAACCATGGCACCAGGAACCAGCCTAAGCGTACTTGAAATAAGTGCGATATTTTTATCAATTACCGCGTTACTCACCTATGTAAACCATCGCTTTATTGGCTTGCCAACAACCATTGGCGTTATGGTTATTTCGATGCTTTTATCTATCGGCGCTATATTTTTGGGCTTTTTAGGGTTTGATGATCTTATAGATTACGAAGTGAGCTTGCTCGATCAGTTAGATTTTACTGAAGTTTTGCTTGATGGCATGCTCTCTATGCTGCTGTTTGCTGGGGCGCTGCACGTAAATGTTAGCGATTTAAGGCGCTATAAATTGCCAATCGGTATTTTGGCCTGTGTTGGTACGTTGCTATCTACGGTTATTATTGCTGGCGCGCTTTATTTAGTACTTCCATTGCTTGGTTTTGATTTAGCGTTTATTTGGTGTTTACTGTTTGGCGCATTAATTTCGCCAACCGATCCGATTGCGGTAATGGGAATTTTACAATCTGCGGGTGCGCCTAAAAGTATTGAAACCGTGATTGCGGGTGAATCGTTGTTTAACGATGGTATAGGCGTGGTTATTTTTGTGCTTTTATTGGGTGTTTTATCAAGTGGTGATATTCCTACAACTTATTATGTAGCGCACACGCTGGCGGTAGAAGCCGGTGGCGGTATTGTTTTTGGTTTGGTATTAGGTGGTATTTTATATTACTTACTTAAAAGTATTGATAGTTACCAAGAAGAAGTACTCCTTACTTTAGCGGGCGTTATTGGTGGTTATGCACTTGCAAGCCATTGGCATTTGTCGGGCCCACTTGCAATGGTAATGATGGGGTTAATGGTGGGTAATCATGGTCGCAGTATGGCTATGAGCGACAAAACGCGTCATTACGTTGATTTGTTTTGGGAGCTGATTGACGAAATTTTAAATGCCATTTTATTTGTACTCATAGGGCTTGAAGTCGTCATGATTGCATTTTCGAGTAATTTGTTTATTGCTGGTGGCTTAACAATTTTTATAGCGTTAATGGCACGTTTAATTGTTGTGGGTATAACAACCACTACATTTAATAAGCAATTAGAGTTGCCATCTGGCGCATGGAAAGTTTTAACCTGGGGTGGCTTGCGTGGTGGTATTTCGGTTGCACTGGTATTGCAACTACCTGATGGGAACGAGCGCGATATTTTATTGGCTCTCACTTATGCGGTTGTGGTGTTTTCTATTTTAATTCAGGGTTTGAGTATTGGTAAAGTAGCCAAAACTATCCGTTAAATATAAATTGGTTAGATCAAACCTGTTAAATGTAATTTTTAAAAAGCGTGTGAAATAGCTGTATTTCACACGCTTTTTATTTTTCTTATAAAAAAAGGGTAATTAAAACGTAAAGCTGAGCTGCACACCGCTGTAAATATGTTCTTGTGCTTCCCAGTAGTCGCCATCTATTTGGCGTGCTCGAGTAAATACTTCTATTTTAAATGGCTTAAAGTGATAACCCGCACCTATACCTGCGTAACCGTCTATGTCGTTGTTCGATTTTTCTATTTGGTAGGTGTTATCGCCTCTATCGTTTTTAAAGGCGAGTTCGAACAGATCTAAGCCAAACTCGGCGTATATAAAAAAGTCATTAAAATAACCAAGCTTCATTCCGTTGTCCCACGTTATAAATTCTTCTTGCTCGCCTTGTTTATTATTGATTACTGCCGCGCCAATTGCGCTTGTAAAAACAACACCAAAGTTACTGTAATTTTGCTTAACCATCATTTCTACACCCGCAGATGTAATGCTGCTATCGCCATTAAATTCTGATTTTATAAACATACCGGTGTTAGGCATGTCATTACCGAGCAAAAGCCTTGCGTTAACATTTTGGCTAAATGATAAAAGCGTGCTTAATAAAACAAAAAGAGGAAGTATGTGTTTCAAAAAAGTTAACCCATTAATGATGAAAAGTTACCAGAGCCGTAATTATAAATACATGACTTAGTATTGCATGTAATTAAATGTATAAATTTGTTTGATTGTTACCTTGTTAGCCAAAACAAGGTGTTTAAAATAAAACCAACTAAAAAAAGGCATAAATAATTATATGTATTTTAAAATGCAAAGTAGCGATTTTAGGCACGTAAAGTGGTGCGTAAGTTGTTTAAATATATAGAAAAAGTTTAAACGTATTAGACTAAGGTCTATAGGTTAATTTTTCTCACTTATTAGGTTTGTTTTAATCGTTTGTCGGGGTTGTGGTAATTCTCTAAAGTTCAGTTGTCGGCAACAAGCACGGCTTAACTAATCAGGAATATGACCATGAAACTTACACTTATCAAAACTATCGCTCTTAGCTCACTATTAACATGTTCAGCTGCTGCAATGGCTGATCAAAGTGATTACAAATTAATGGTTATTGAAACTGCAACAGCGCCACAGCCACTTGAGCAATCATTTAATAGCTGCGCACTGAATGTTAAGTCAAAAAATTATGCGCAAGCGGAAGCAATTTGTACTAAAGCAATCGCACTTTTAAAAGACGCAGATGGCCCTAAATTTAAAGTACGCCAACTTACGTCATTCGCATTAAGCAACCGTGGTGTTGCACGTTTAAAAGCGCATAACGATACAGCTGCACTTGCTGATTTATACGAGGCATCAAAATTGTCTAACAGCTCAATGGTATCGCACAACTTAACTCGCGCTAAAGAAGAGTTATCGTTATAAAAAACCTTTATAACGCGTTTTATAAAGTACTTACTAAAGCATGATATAAAATAGCGAGAGTAAAAAAGCCGATGTTGGGTTAAACCCCAACATCGGCTTTTTCGTGTTTATTAACTTTGTATTGTGTTATTAAAAAATAAAAAAACTGTATTCTGCTATTTATTGTTTAGTGATTTTCATGGTTTTTAACTAATTGTAATTATTAAGTATTTCTATAGATGTTAGACTAAAGTCTATAGGTTAGATTTATTCACTTATTAGGTTTGTTTTTATCGTTTGTGGTAATTGAGCTAACACTCTAAAGTTTAGTTGTCGGCAACAAGTACGACTTAATTAATTAGGAATATAATCATGAAATTTACACTTTTAAAAACCATCGCTCTTGGCTCATTATTAACTTGCTCAGCTGTTGCAATGGCTAATCAAGGTGATTATAAATTAATGGTTATTGAAGACTCAGTAACAGCAGCCCCAGCATTTGAAAAATCGTTTAATAGCTGTGCTTTAACTGTTGAATCAAAAAACTACGAAGAAGCAGAAGCTATTTGTACACAAGCAATTGCATTGCTTAAGCAAAGCCATGGTCCGCGTTTAAAAGTACGTGAGCTTACATCGTTTGCATTAAGTAACCGTGGTGTAGCGCGTATTAAGGCTCAAAAAGACACTGCGGGTATTTCTGATTTATATGAAGCGGTTCAAATTTCTAAAAACTCACTTGTAACGCATAACTTAACTCGCGCTAAAAAAGAGTTATCTTTATAAGAATGCTTGCATAAAGCGCTTATAATTTAGCGAGAGTATAAAAGCCCATATTAGGTAGCACCTAATATGGGCTTTTTTGTATGTTTGCATAACCGTAGTTACCTATTAAATACACTCCTTTTAATAAAACAGCTTTACTGAATAATAGTACTCTTAAGAGTGATTTTTATAGCCTTACGTTACTAATTTATATTGGTAAGTACTTGTTACCTAAAACATAGATCTATAAATATAGAAACATAGGTAAAAATATTATTTTTTACGTGACTAAACTGTGCAGTAAAACGGGATTGTTTTATTTAAGTTGTTGTTTTTAATTGACAATAAAACCTAATGTCTTTGACTTTAGTCTGTTTTTATTTAAAAATCGAAATGATATATATTTTATAGTATTGACGACACGTGGATGCTAATCACTGTTTTGTGATAAATAGCTAGATATTACCTTTGTTTTAATTTTTAGTCCCACCTCCATATTACTAATAATTAAACACGGAATAGAGTAGTTATTAACTTGCGCAATAAAAATAAAAAGCGCAAATAAAGGGATTTAAAAATGCAATTCAAACTAAAAAAAATAGCTGCCTTGTTATTCGGGGTGGGTATTAGCCTTTCTGTATTTGCCGAAGATATAGAGCTATACGTAAACCATAATGTTAAAACCGATGAAAACCCTCGTGTACTTATTGTGTTTGATACTTCAGGAAGTATGAAGACTAAGTTGCCTAATGGGGGACCCAGAAAAATCGATGCTGGTATAAGCGCTATGACCCAATTAGTAAATGATAACAGCTCGATTGATTTTGGTTTAATGCGTTTTAATGGCAATGATGGTGGTTATGTGATGGCTGGCCTAGGCTCCTCACATGATAAAATATTGGGTCAAATAAAAAAGCTGCCAGCTAGCGGGAATACACCTATCACTGAGACCTTATGGGAAGCTTACCTATATATGACGGGGCAGACGGTTTGGTATGGGCAAAATACGGACAAACGCGATACTACGATTGAGAGAGAGCAAAGTGGTAGTGATATACCTCGTTATGTTTCTCCTTTTCAACAGGCTGTTGGTGCAGATGAGCGTTGTGATAACTCAATTAGCTTAATATTAATGACTGATGGTGATCCGACACAAGATATTACCCGAAATGATGATATAAGAGCTTTATACAAATCTACTTTTGGTTCATATCCTAGTACTACAAGTAATAGTTATTTAGCCGCTTTAGCTCAGATAATACATGGCACAAGAGATGTTGAAGTTGACTTGTACGAGACCACGCCAGAGGTTGCTGATACCGGACGCGTTTTTACTATCGGTTTTGGTAGTGGCATGAGTACAAATGGTAAAAAGTTATTAGAAAAAACCGCTTTATTGGGAGGAGGCGAGTACTTACATGCAGATACATCGACTGAACTTTCTGAAGCGCTTAATAATACAATATCGAAAATACGCGAAGTTAACGATAGTTTTTCATCTCCTACGGTAGCAAGTAATAATGTTGACCAAACACGTAGCCGAGAGTCAATTTACTTTGCGATGTTTTACCCTGAAACAGGCGCACGTTGGAGCGGAAATTTAAAAAAGCTTAAAGTGTCTGGTGCAAATATAGTCGATTCAACTGATAAAATAGCTCTTGATGAAAATGGGTTAATTGATGAAAAAGCACGAACATTTTGGCTGCCAACTAATAAGCCTGCAGATGGGAATTTAGTAGCTCAGGGTGGCGTAAATTTACTTTTATCAACTTTAGACCCTGATAGCCGTAAAATCTACATAGATAAAACGGGCAGTATTATTGATTTTACTTTTGATAAAGTACAAACCATTTTAAATTTAGCGACAAGTACAGTTACCGATCTTGCCCCTGATTTGATTCCTAATATCGGGTTAACTTTAGAGGAAGATGATATTAACTGGGCACGAGGGGTTGATGTTGATAATGAAGATGGTGATGACTCATCAGTAGATCAGCGAATCAATATTTTTGGCGACCCTTTGCATTCAAAACCGGTATCTATAGATTACGGCGATGGAAGTATTCATATACTTGTTGGTACCAATGCCGGCTTTTTACATATGTTCGAAGACAAAGGCGATACTGTTGAAGAAAAGTGGGCTTTTACACCTGCTGCCTTATTAAAAAACATTCCGGCTTTGCGTAGTAATCTAGCAAATACTAAAGTGTATGGCATGGATGGGCCTATAAGTGTGTTCTTTAATAATAAGGGCTCAAACAGCGAAGGTTTAAACGATGGTGTTATTAGAGCAAGTGATAATGATGAAGTATGGGCATTTGCAGGCATGCGCAGAGGCGGTAAAAATTACTACGGCCTGGATATAAGTGACCCAAAAAAACCTAAAAATTATGGAATAAGCCAATTGTTGGTGGTTCTGAAGAGTTTAAATATTTAGCGCAAACATGGTCTAAACCTCAAATTGCTTACATTAAAGCCTTTGGTGAGGATCCATTGCTGATATTTGGCGCAGGCTACGATACAAACAAAGATAATGCGATTAGAACAACAGATGAAACCGGGCTAGGTATTTACATTGTTAATGCTAAAACTGGCGAAAAGCTATGGGCGCTGACTCCAGATGAACATGGTTTTACCGGAGAGCACAGTATTGCAGCGGATGTAACTACGCTTGATTCAGATTACGACGGGTATATTGACCGAATTTATGCAACCGATACTGGCGGTAATATTTGGCGTGTAGATATTCCTAGTGACGATGAAAGTGATATTACTCATTTTAAGCTTGCGGAGCTTGGCAGTACATTAGCGTCACAAGACAGACGTTTCTTTTACAAACCATTAGTTGCTAGAACGCTGTTTAGTAAAGTTACTAAGACCAATTATGATGGTGAAATGATCACGACTCGTTTAGACACCCCGTACGACGCAATTGTGATAGGCAGCGGAAATCGCTCAAACCCACTTGCTACTAATGAGCAAGATCAGCTGTATATGATCCGTGATGAAAACACCTTAACAAAAATATTTACTGAATTCCCAGCCCCAATAGTGCCAGATGATTTAATGAAAATGAATGAAGACCCATTTGGTAACGCACTTGATGACGTTGATAAATTTGTTAATCTTGAAGTTAAGTTAGCCGAATTTAAAGGGTGGCGATACGAATTAGGGACGGGCGAAAAATCCCTTGCTGCAGCAACAGTCGTTGGTGGGGTTGCTTACTTTACTTCCTTTACGCCTGCATCTTCATCATCAACTCAAAACCAATGTTCGTTAACGGGTGGCGGTGGTTCGCTTTATGCCTTTCATTTGCATTACGGAACGAAGGTTTATGACGATGTGAAATTTGCAACAAGTAATGATGTACCAGATACACCGAAACTATTTTTTGGGGAAGGCCCGTCGTGTGCAGATAATGATGCGGATGGTAAGTGCGATTGGGATGATGCAACGGATGTAACGCAAGTTAGTCAGTTTTATTTAATAGGCCCTGGGGTTAAAGGTTCTGATAAGCCGATAAAAGCTATTGAAATACTTGGACCAAATTTAAATGTTGAAGGTGGAAAAGTTAAGCTAGTAAATGGCGCTCAACCAATTGGTTTTGGCTTTAAAACTCAACAAACGTATATTTATAAACGTGAAGAAAACGATAGTCAGGCACATTAAAAACACGATGTTATAAACATAAGCCACCTTAATTAGGTGGCTTTTTAATTTTAAGAACGAATCAAAAATGCTGATGGTTTGCTTATATAATTGGTTTAAAGTTTTCGAAGCGCTCTAAACCAACCCATGTATGATACACATTCGTTTACAAAATGCTGCCTATCACTCAAGCCCTTTATTTTAGGTACCTGTAGTCCATATTAGTCAACAATAGCTGGTCTTATTTATATTTAATTAACAAATGTAAGAGCTAAATTTAACATGGCGTGTCACTATATAGGTACAGGGCATGTTAACTTGTTGCCATCCCCCCATAAAAATTCAATAAATTTCTGTTGTTTAAATTTATACCAAGCTGCATAAATCTTTGAGTAATTTAACAAATTAAATTGCACTATAACGTCGTTAAAATTTTTATTTAGAACACTAGATACAAAATTTTTTGCCTCGTTCTAGCGTAATTTTCTTAACGTTAAATAGAGCCCATATATAAGCAGATTGGTGTTACTTATTTGTATTAAAGTAACTTATTTAATTTATAACAATATGATTTTAATAATAATTAAAGTGCAAAAAAGGAAGTCTTTGTATGTTTTTTAAAAAAAGTCAGTTAGCTATTTCATTAGCGTTTACGCTAGGCCTTGTTGGATGTGGCGGCGGTGGCGATGATAAAGTGGTCGTTGTAGAGCCAGTTGTAGCCAAGCCTGACCCTATAAAAGTAGACCCCGTAGAAGTTAACACTATCTCTCTTACTGGAAAGGTTATTGATGGCTATGTATCTGGTGCAATAGTATGGCTAGATATTGATGGCGATGGTACTTTTGACGAGCAAACAGAACCTTCTGTAGTCTCTGAAGAATCGGGTAATTATAGTTTTAATTTTACAGAAGAGCAGGCGCTGTGTGTGCCGTATTCAACTATGTATGTTGATGTACCTGTTGGCGCAATTGACGAGGATTTAGGAGAGGTAACACAAGCGTATCGAATGTCATTTCCACCTTCAATTGAGGCTTTGACTGATGAAGATATTCGAAATATATCACCTTTGACAACCGTTATTTGGGAGCAGTTGAGCCTTCAATTACAAAAAAGTGGTAACAATAATTTAAGTTGTGATGTACTTAAAGAAAATACTGAGCTACTTGCAAACCTTCAAAGCGAAATAACAAATGTAATGCAAAACTTGGTTGCGCATTATAATTTGTCGACAGAGCAAATTTACTCAGATTTTATCGCTACTAACGACAGCGACGCTTACGACAGAGCACAAGCAATTGTTAAGGGACTAAAAGCGGCCTATAAATTCAAGCAAGAGCTAGATGCTCAGTATCCTGATGCAGAAGAAGTAAGAGCAGTGATTTACCAGGACACAGCAAAAGATGCAGAGTATGGATTTGAAAATGCATGGTACCGCGATAAAGTTATTTTTGCAGGCGCTGAACTTATTTATGAGCAAGTAAAGCTTCAAAATACAGACGAACTCGACAAAATTGACGTTATTTTGTCTCGATTGGATTCAACAGATACGCCTTGGGGTGAAGAATCGTTAAATGGAAAATTAACAGTTAGAGACGATGTTTACATTAACGCCGATCGTACTTACCGATGCTCTAGCATTGAGAACGTTAGTTTTGAGCAAAGCAATGTGCTTTATGGCGTTGATAATACAAGCCCATCGGTTAACTTCCCAACAGCAGATGAATGCGTTAGTGCTAATTTAGATACACCGTTCGAGCGAGGTTTTAGCATTAGCTATACTGAGTCAGGATCGTTTTACCAAACTGACTTTGCCTTTAGAGAGGAAAATGCTGACTTTCAAACATTATCTAATTGGGTAAATGTTAAAGACAAAGCTGCTGATTTAGAAACTCAAGATTTAGTTACTGTACTCGCTGCTATGCCTTATAAGTTTGATGACGAAACATCTATTGATGCTAGCTTTTGGCGTAAATATAAAACCACAGACAACGTACGTATTATTAAAACGATTGAAGGGAAATGGTTTAGAGATACTCGCCAAGAAGATGGAACAATGCTGCATGAGTGCGGTGAAAATGGTATTGATTGGGTGCAATGCGAATAATGTAAAAAGCACTTTAATAAATATTAGTTTAATGCCAGTCAGTAAATAACTGACTGGCATTTTTTTGTTTGAAAAGCTTACTTTTACGTGCGGTTTTTACTGTATACCTGATGAACACTATTTTTAATCTGTTTTTTACTTGGGTTTACTGTAAAATTACTGGGTTAACATTTGTTAAGTAATACTTACAATTGTTATTGCTCATTAAGTATTTAAACTAATTTAAGTAGAGCTTATGATTTTTTATATTATAGGGTTAAGTTTACTTGTTATTATTTTATGCGTTGCGCTTTATGTAATTTACAGCAACGTACATAAAAGTCGGGTAAGAAAATCCAAAGAATACAACGTACTGTTTGATAAAGACACGATAGTGGATGATTTAATCACTCAACTAACAGAAAAAAATCAAACACAAGAAAACCAAGATAAAACAGCTAAAGGTAAAGAAGAAATCCTTGCAATATTTGTTGAGTTACATCGCTCTGGTAGCTTTTGTGCACACTTGAGTGAACAGGAAATTATTTACTTTGTTAAAAAGAAATTAAACATGGAGAGTAGTAAAAATGGATAGCGAAAAAGCAGTCCCAGCAGTAAAAAGTGACTCATTTATGAGTCGATTTGGTCGTCGTAATGTAATTGTTGTTTCATCAATTGTTGTTGTATTAGCCGTAATTGCAACCCTTACATCGCAAGTTGTTTCGTGGAATGAAGCAGATGAGCGTTTAGTACATCAATCAGCTTTTACAGGTAACTTAACCGTAATAAATCAAGCCGGCCCTTACTTAAAAGCGTTTGGTACTACATCGGCTTATAAAAAAGTAATTTCGATTAACTTTACGGGCGATGCCGGTGCAACAGCAAGCGCAATTGTACCGCTAATACCAATTCGATTTTTAGATACTACAACGGGTGGCGCACGAGGTGTTTCTCGTTTTAGATTACCAGGCAATGTACCAGCAGCTGAATCGGGTGCTTTACGTGGTTTACTTAAAATACACGAAGAGTTTGGTTCACAAGAAACATTAATATCTAATTTATTAATGCGTGCAACCACTGAAAATGTAAAAGCGTCGGCGCGTATGATGTCGGTAGAGCAGCATTACTCTGGTGGTAATGGTCAATTAAGCCAAGATTTTGCTGATCAATTAACAAACGGTATTTTTGTTACTGAACAAATTATTAGTACGGGTGATCGCGATAAATCTGACGATTTAGGTAATTTAAGTAAACAGCAGCGCGTCACTATTAATATTAAAATGGATGATGAGGGTAATACACTGCGTAACGCACCTATTTTAGGCGCTTACGGTATTACAGTAGTTGATGCCAGCATTATTGATATTGACTACGAAAGCAAAGTAAATGCTCGTCTTGAAGCCCAAAAGCAAGCTGCTGCTGATGAAGCGCTAGCGCGTCAAAACCTTAAAAAAGCTGAGCAACAAGCACGTACTGAAGTGGCTTTAGGTGAACAAGCAATTGCTAAGCAACGTGCTGAATCTGAAAAGCTTAAAATTAAAGAGCAAATTGATGCTGAACGAATTAAGGCAAATGCTATTATTTCTGCGCAGCAACGAGTGGCTGTAAAAGCGGAGCTTGCAAAAGAGCAAGAAGAGATTTTAAAGCAACAACGCTTAGAAGCATTAGGTATGGACGTTTTAGCTGAGGCTCGTTTAAGAGCTAAGTCTGCTGCACTTGATCCTAAGTATGTATTTGATGAAACGCTAAAAGCAGAAGTTAAAATTCAAACTGCTTTATTTACAAGCTTAGGTAATAGTCGTTTAGTGCCTGAAATTGTAATAGGCGCAGGCCAAGGCGAGCAAAGTAATGGCTCTGAATTTATGCGTTTATTAGCCGCTGACGCTGCATTAAGCCTTAAGAAACGTTTAGAAAAAGATAAAAAATAAATAATTACTAAATATATAAACAATATTGAGGCTTAGCCTTTAAATATTATATAAACAATAAAAACGCTGGCCAATAAGCATTGGTCAGCGTTTTTTTATTGTGCGTATTTTGCTATTGTACTGTTTAGGTAAGCTTTGTGGCTTATTAAACATGTATTTAGGTAATAAAAGGTAAATAGTGAGCAGTTATGGATTCGAACAGTAATCAGTTTATTTTAGATTTAGGGCAAGAGCATATTACCATTCAGCGACGATATGAAGCGCTGGGAGCGTTTAACGATTTTTTGATTGCTGTGTGGTTTTTAATTGGCAGTTTCTTCTTTTTAAATGATGCATTAGTGCAAAGTGGCACATGGTTGTTTATAGCGGGCAGTGCTCAATTGCTTATAAAACCTGTTTTGAAGTTGATCAGCTTAGTGCATGTTAGTCGGGTATTTCATTCAAATAAAACTCCATAAATAAAACCATAAATACGACTCATGATGAGTTCAGTTATTATGGCTAATAATTTTCAGTATAAGTTATTTAAATATCAAGGATAGAGAATTGAAAGCACTTAAATGGATTGCAATTGGAATAGCTACTTTATTAATTATAGGCTTACTAATTCCCGAAAAAATAATGATTCCGGTACAAGGTGCTACAAGTAAAGATTGGAACCATAATACATTTTGGTATGAACCTTGGGGTAGGTCGGGTGTGCACAAAGGGATTGATATTTTTGGCAAAAAAAATACTCCCGTAGTTGCCTCAACAAGCGGTGTTGTTATATTTGCAGGTGAGTTAACTCGCGGTGGTAAAGTGGTTGCGGTGCTTGGGCCTAAATGGCGCGTGCATTATTTTGCACATTTAAATGACTACTCGGTAAGTACAGGTGATGTGGTAAGCATAAACAGTCAAATTGGCTTACTGGGCGATACCGGAAATGCCGCAGGAAAACAGCCTCATGTGCATTATTCTATTTTATCGTTAGTGCCTATGCCGTGGCTTTTTACAACGCAAAACCAAGGGTGGAAAAAGATGTTTTTTTTGAGCCCACATAAAAAATTCACTGCTAAATAATTACTTCATTATTTATAAATGACCTTTGTGTAAATAATAGTTTTAGCTGTTAAATCAAGATGTTTAACAGCTAGAATTAGTTAATAAGTAAGAGTGTATTTAAGCTAAAAATTAGCCTGCAACTGGGGTTTTACCCGCGCGAATATTTTTAATGCTTTTAATAAACATATAAATACAGGTAGTGATTAAACAGCCTGCTAAATAAAACACAATACCGTTTGGTGCATCAGATAAATTTGCAGCAAGCATAGGGCCAAATACCGAACCAATACTGTAACTCAGTAGCATAACCTCAGTTGCTGAGACTATTTTAGCCATTGGCAGTGAGTCGCACGCAAGTGTTATAGCAATCGGGTAAAGTGCAAAGCTGCACGCGCCTAGTATTAAGTAGCTCACTATTAATCCTGCTAAAGTGTTTGCTTGTAATATACCCACAGCACCGGCTGCGCCTACTAAACAAAACATACCCATCAATAAGCTTTTTTCAAGCCGAGTAGATAAGTAACTTACGAGCGGCTGCACGACCATGCCGCCTAAAATAATAACCGCCATAAGTGTCCCTGTGTACTGAGCTTGATCAGTCTGCGCTGAAATATAAACCGGCATTAAGCCGTAAATAGGGCCGAGTAATAAGCCCGATGCTAAGCATCCGAGCATTGCAGGGTGGCTTAGTGTTTTTATTTCTTTTAGTGGTAGTTTTTCAAGATGCTGTTTTTCGGGCTGACCTTTGGTTATTAATAAAGGCGCTAAAATAGCTAAAAATAATAACGAGGCTACAAATAAATAAGGCGTTGAACCTTCGGTGCCAAGCGGCCCTATAGCAAGCTGGCCTACGGCGCTGCCCCCATAAAGTGAGGTCATGTATAAGCCCAAACGTTTAGCACGCGACTTTGCTGTGTTGGTCATTAATAACCAAGACTCAACAACGACAAACACACCGGCAACAGCAAAACCTGCTACAAATCGTGCAATTAACCAGTTAACGGTATTTGGCAGTGCAAGTTGTGCAAGCACGCTTGCTATTAATAAGCTTAAAAATAATATAAAGGCGAAGCGATGACCTATTTTTACCACAATGCGCTCTATTGTGGTGGCGCCAATAAGTAAGCCAAAGTAAAAAATGCTCGCAAGCCAAGGCGCTAGATTTTCATCAAGTTTAAATGCAGGTAACGACAGCGGAATAAGGCTCATTAAAAAGCCGGATGCGATAGCAAAAAATGACAGCCCGATAACGGGTGCTAAAGGGTTATTAGAGGTGCTTGTGGCGGCTGATTCGGCCATTTGTGTTTATCGACTCATCAAGGTAAATAACCACTGTTTTAAAGTTTGAGAGGTTACTTTAATAATAAAATTTGCGCGAATTTAGAGCCAAATTAAAAATAAGTAAAGTGATATTTTATTAAACAATATAAATAAACTTTAAAACGATCGTTTTGGTAAATTATCGGATCTATTATGCTTTCTATTGTAGTGTTTTCATGTAGATATTGTTTTATATTTGTGAGCATTTATTAGGGCGTGTTGATCTTTGTGGATTGAAATTTGTTCAATCTAGGGGCGATTTAATCGCGGCGCGAGGTTTGTAAACTAGTGGGCTAAGTAAAAACCGAGCAACAAAGAGTTAATCGTCCCTAGAAAGAACCCAAAGGGCAGCGCATGTTTGGCATTTATGCTGCGTTATCGCCTATTTATGGGGAATAACCACACTACATAGGCTCTGCCTTGCTTAAATACCAGACAGTCTGCTGCAAAATCAATCACGAAAGGTCAACACGCCCTAATGTTAAACCCTATGTAAAATAGGGTTTAACCGTTTTTTAAAGTGATAAAATTAGCACTTATTTGTTTATTGCATTACTAGTGCAAGGTGGTGATATAAACCAATACCAACAATCACATTAAACGGAAAAGTTACACCGAGAGAGCTCAGCATAG
This sequence comes from Pseudoalteromonas sp. BSi20429, assembly GCF_000238895.1. Taxonomy (NCBI): domain Bacteria; kingdom Pseudomonadati; phylum Pseudomonadota; class Gammaproteobacteria; order Alteromonadales; family Pseudoalteromonadaceae; genus Pseudoalteromonas; species Pseudoalteromonas sp. BSi20429. The sequence continues at coordinate 14,288 of NZ_BADV01000047.1, forward strand.
CAAGACCAATATCGGCTTTAGGAATTGCCGCTTTTATAGCAGCGGGCGCGGCTATGTAAGAGGCGCTGGCTACTAAACTGCCCAATATAACTACCGAGCCTAATTCTAAATTTAAAAGTGTGCCTACTGCTGTGCCAATCGTGCCTAGAAATAGCGGGGTGACAATAGCAAATACCGCTAGTTTCCAATGTTTCCAAGGGATAGGACGAAGAGTTTGCGCGGCTACTAAACCCATTTCTAGTAAAAATAATGCCAACACAACCTTAAAGCTACTTGTTAAAAGACTCGTTACTTGGCTACCTTGCACCGTGCCGTACATCATACCGATAACCACGCCGCCAACGAGTAAAATCACACTTTTGTTCGTGAGAGTTTCATGCCAAAGCGCCTTTAACGACAGCTCATTGTTTTGGCTGTTTTCTTTATCAAGCTTTCGGTAAAGCAATAAACCAACAATGATTGCAGGAAGTTCTAGCATCACTAAATACAGGGTGACTTCTGCGCCTACTACCAACTTAGCTGACTCGGCATAGGCGAGTGCAACAGCAAATGTACCTGCACTCACTGAGCCGTAATGTGCGGCAATACTGGCGCTATTAGCAACAGAGAGTTTAATCACGTATTTTAAAATAGGGTAAAGCATCAGTGGTATAAGTGCGCCAAGTAGCATTACCGATCCCATTTCGGGCAGTAGTTGCCAGCTTAAATTACCGTGCAGCACCATACCGCCTTTTAAGCCGATGGTTAACATGAGCAATAAGCTTAATGTGTCGTAGGTGGCTTTTGGAATGGCCAAGTCCGAGCGTAAAACACCCGCTACTAATCCTAAAATAAAAAACATAACAACAATATCTGGCACTGGCTTTCCTTACTAGGTGGTAAATTAAGTGGCGCTATTGTAGATAAAACTTTGTATAGTAAATAATAAAATAAATACGCGTTACATATAGGTATTTATCTATGGGTCGTTTGCTATGTAGCTATTATTAGATAAAGATTATGAGGTTGGTATGGATTTACGACATATATCGTTTAGGTTGCTAGAAGTATTTATGAGCGTGGTTAAAACGGGTTCAATAAGCGAAACCGCAAGGCGCTTACACCTAACGCAGCCAACGGTATCGCTACAAATAAAGCGATTACAAGAAGCCGTAGGCGAGCCATTACTCCTTATACAACAGCAAAAGTTACACGTGACCGATGCAGGGCTTGAGCTATTTAAAACATGCCAACAGGTGTTTGGGCATTTTGAAGACTACCAAGATTTTTTAACCGAGCTTAATGGTGGTTCGCGCGGCCGTTGTAAAATTGCCATGGTTAATACGGCGCAATATATTTTACCAAAACTGCTTGGCCCTTATAGTAATTTACATCCCCATGTTGAGCTTCCGCTTGAGATTGGTAACAGGGCAGAGGTGCTTGATAGGTTTGAGCGAGGAGAGGACGATATTTATGTATTTAGCCACCCGCCGTCGCTTGAACACGCACAAGCTGCGCGCTTTTTGCATAATCCACTTGAATTTATAGTGCCGTTAAATCATCCGTTAGCTCACGTAAAAGCCGTTAAATTAACTGATTTAATGCAGTATCGCTTTTTACTTCGAGAAAATGGCTCAGCAACACGTATGTTATTTGAAAGCGAGTTACAAAGCCGAGGGTTAGTTCTGAGCGATAGCGTGCAAATGGCGAGTAATGAAGCAATACGCGTCGCGGTTGCATCGGGGATGGGCATTGCGGTTTTATCACGCCATGTACTTGCAACAGACGATACTAGTTTTAAAATTTTAAACGTAACCGATACTCATTTAGCGAGTCATTGGTATTTTGTAATGCGAACAGACAGGCACATATCGCATGCTGCACGTAACTTTTTAAAGTTTGCGCAGCAGCACGTAGAGCAATATTTAGATACGCAGTGGGTGCGTAATGAATTACATAACTTAAATTTAAACTAGATTTAAAGTTAATTAATATCCGGTGTTGAGTCTCTTAAAATAAGCTTTGGCTGAAACACGTGCTTTACTGTTATGCCGCTTTTTTTGTAAATGTCTTTAAGCACTAAGTTAGCCGCAGCTCGGCCCATTTCGGGTACTGGGTTATCTATTGTAGTAAGCGTTGGGTAGAGGTAATTGGTAAAAATTACGTTATCGAACCCAATAATGGCTAAATCTTTTGGTAGGTTAAAACCGTGTTCGCGGGCATATTTCATAGCACCCGATGCCATTTCGTCATTGGCACATACAAGGGCGGTTATTTGCGCTTTATTTTGAATAAAATGCCTTAAGCCGTCGCTTCCGCCGGTTTCTTTAAAGTCGCCTATGTAAAATAGGTTTTCGTCAAAGGTTAGGTTGTACTCTGCTAGGGCTTGTTTGTGACCTTTTAAACGATTTGACGCGTCTTCTTTAAACTGCGGGCCTGCTATGTACGCAATGTTTTTATGACCTTTGTTGATCATGGCTTTAGTGGCTAAGTAGCCGCCCATTACGTTGTCGAGGCTAATGCAGTTTTCTTCAATTTCTTTAACGTAGCGGCTCATTAGGTAAATAGGGGTTTTACCTTTACTTAACTCAATTAGGTACTCGTTTGATACCGCTTCTACGTGGGCAATAATAGCGTCGCAATTACGGCCTATTAAAAACTCAAAGCCGCTTTTTTCTTTTTTCTCGTCACTGTGCCCAGGCGTAATAATAACGTGTTTACCCGCAATACGAAGATGCTCTTCAATGGCTGACATCATTTGACCAAAAAACGGACCATCCAACTCAGAAACTAAAATACCGACGCTGTTTGTAGTGCTAGACGCCAAAGAGCGAGCAATAGAACTTGGCTGATAGCCTAGCTCTTTCATTGCTTCTAATACCTTTTTTTTAGTTTTTTTGCTTACGTAGTCGTTGTCGTTAAGCACCCTTGAAACAGTTGATAAAGACACACCTGCCATTTCTGATACTTGATAAATTGTCGCCATTGATGTCCTAGCTTATATGTGTTTTTACTCGCGCTTTATAAAAATATATAGCGCGAAGGGTCATTAAAAGTTAATTTACACATTACTGCGTCTAATTGCTAAGTCTTCTGTTATTTTTTGCGTCATCGCTGAAGTAAGCGGATAAATAAGCATCAATGCGGCGCCTAAAAAAGCAAATGCGGCAGGTATCCAGCTCATAAGTAACTGCATACCAGGTAGGGCTTGCGTAATTGTTAGCTCATCCATACCGTTATAGCCGTAGCCTGCAAGTACCACTAATACTAATGCACCGGCAAAACCACCACCGGTTTTTTGCACAAATGTACCCGCAGAATAAATAAGGCCTGTAGCGCGGCGTTTGTTTTTCCACTCTGAATAATCGGCTGAATCACCAAGCATACTAAAAAATAATGTTGGCATCATCGCGGCAAAAAATTCAGCAGCGCAACCAAAGGTAAATACAGCAATAAGGTTATCACTAGGTACCCAGTAAAATGCAGTAGTGAGTATGCCGCTTAGCATTAATGATGCAATAAATAGGTTTCGTTTACCCATAATTTCGGCCAGTTTACCTGTGGCAAGTGCGCCTAATATAGATACAACCAGCAAAGCGATAAAGTATTGCCCAGCCATGAGTTCATTAGCTACGTGGTACTTAAAGTAGTACGCAATTACACCATATTTTATGCCATTAAACATCATGGTTAAAAAACCAATGCCGAGTAATACCAACCAAGGTTTGTTGGTCAGAAGATCAACCATATCGCGCTGTGATCCTGTTAGGCTTTGCTTATCTTTATTGAGCAATTTTTTAATAACGAATGTCATTGCTGCCATAACAAGGGCAAAAAATACGCCGCTGTATAAATCGCGGTAATAAAAAAACAGGGTGGTAGCAAGCAAAGGTAGGATTATAAATGGCAGGCTTTTGGTTAAATCAAATAACTCTGATTTTAAATTGCCTTCATTTGAGGCGTGCGGTGTTACACGCTCTTTGGTGGTCGCAAACGTTATAATCATTAAAATAATAAGTAAGCTGGCAAATAAGTACATAGTAAGCTGATAGCCTTTGGCATCGTCGCCGCCACCAAAAAAAGCTACTAGCTCAGGTAAAAAACCCATAACCAATAAGCCACCAGTAAACGCACCTGCAAACCTAAAACCAGAGAGCTTTGTGCGTTCTGTATCGTCTGGTGTCATTACGCCCATAAGTGCCGAGTAGGGCACGTTACTTACGGTGTAAGCAAGCGTTAAACCTATATAAGTTACGTAGGCATAAATAAGTTTGTTGGTGGTGCTAAAGTCGGGTGTAGTAAAACACAACACCATAAACAAGCCTAAAAATGGTGCCGAGTAGAGTATCCATGGGCGAAATTTACCAAAGCGCGACTGCGTTCTGTCGGCAATCATACCCATAATAATATCGGTTACGCCATCAGATAGCCTTACCACCAAAAACAACATGGCAGCGGCGGCTGCCGATATGCCAAATGTATCGGTGTAAAACACCGCTAAATAAGCAAGCGCACCGCGCCATACTAAGTTAGCGCCGGCATCGCCCATGGCGTAACCGACTTTTTCGTATAAAGGGAGTTTGTTCACAGTGTGTGTTCTTATTGTTATAAGCCGATAAATTATCGGCTTGTTATTAGTTTACTGTACGCTTTACCGCTGGCTTTAACAGTTCGTTTTTGTGTGTTGTAGTCTACGTGTACTATTCCAAAACGTTTTAAATATCCTTCAGCCCATTCAAAGTTATCCATTAGGCTCCACGCAAAGTAACCATCTACTTTTACGCCTTGCTCGGTTGCGTTATGTAGAGCATTTAAATGCTCGTGGTAATATTCAATACGGTCGATATCTTTTACTTCACCGTCTTTAAATTCGTCAGCCATGGCTGCGCCGTTTTCGGTAATATAAATAGGCGGTAGGGTGTATTTTTCGTTTAACGATACAAGTAATTCTGTAAGCGCTTTAGGGTAAATTTCCCAGCCTATATCGGTCATTGGCGCTTTATGTGGCAGCTCATGGTAAAAGTCGGTTTCGCTTGCTTGATAATGCATGCGGGTATAAAAGTTAACCCCTAAATAATCCAGCGGTTGAGCAATTATTTCCATGTCGCCATCTAAAATATCTGGGCGGTGAGCTTTTGGTAATTGCTTAATAATATCAGGGTATTTACCTTGCATTACAGGCTGCATGTACCATTGGTTTATATAGTCATCAGCAAATGCAGTGGCTTTTAAATCTTCTTCACTTTGGGTAACGGAGTAACAAGGCGTAAAGTTAAGTACAATACCGTTTAGCGTATTTGGGCTATTTTTAGCAAGTACTTGCATAGCTAAACCGTGACCCAGTAATAAGTGGTGCGCGGCTTTACGACCAAATTCACGACCTACAATGCCAGGCGCATGTACGCCAATTTCGTAACCTAAGTAAGAGCTACAAAACGGTTCGTTTAAGGTGGCGTAAGAGTGCACACGTTCCCCAAATGCTTTGGTAATTAAATCTGCGTAATGGGCAAATTCGTAAGCGGTGTTACGGTTTAGCCAGCCACCTTCGTCTTCAATATGTTGTGGTAAATCCCAGTGGTATAGCGTTACAAAAGCTTTAATGTTACGGCGTTTTAATTCATCTAAAATGTCGGTATAAAACTTAACGCCTGTCGGGTTTAAGTGACCGCTTTTAGTCATTACGCGCGGCCACGAAATCGAAAGTCTGTAAGCGTCTACACCTAATGACTCAATTAGGTTTATATCGTCTTTCCAGCGAGTGTAGTGCTCGCAGGCTACGTCGCCATTTGAATTATCGACTATTTTGCCTTCTTTACTGCAAAAGGTATCCCAAATACATGGCAAGCGATCAGCTGCGCCGCCTTCAATTTGAAATGAGGCCGTAGCTACACCATAAGTAAAATTTTTGGCTAAAAGTGGTGAGCCACTAGGTAAAGATAATTGTTTCATTAAGAGAAAACCTCTGCTTCTTTGTAGTAAATTTTGCTTTTATTTATAGTTTATAAATTGCATTGGTGGAAGCGCTTCCATATTTAATTTGATTAATCACTAAGGATGGTATTTAATAACTTTAAGGAAGCGCTTCCATATTTAGGTTAGTGGCTATTGTTAAGCAGGTCAATAGTTAAATTTAAATAACAAATAGGCGTTTCACAAAAACACACTGACACAACACAGGGCTATAAAAATGAAAAAAAGCTTAAACACTAACAGGTTACGCATGCTCCCTATCTTAATAGGAGGATTATGCGTTTTAAGTGCGTGTAATAAACAAGAGGTTAACGCTAATAATAGCCAAGGCGCCTTAGCCAAAAAGGCTGAGCATGAGCAAGGTGATTTATCACTTTGGCCAACGCTTAAAAGTAAGGTAGTGAAAACGCCTGAAATTGAAAATACGATTGCACAGTATTTAAAAACAATGACGCTTGAGCAAAAAGTAGCGCAGATGATCCAACCTGAAATTCGCGATATAACTGCTGCAGACATGCGCAAATATGGTTTTGGTTCGTATTTAAATGGCGGTGGCTCGTTCCCGAATGCTAATAAACATGCAACGCCTGCAGATTGGATAACACTTGCTGAGAGCATGTATCAGGCATCGGTTGATGACTCAATTGATGGCAGTAAAATTCCAACCATGTGGGGCACTGATGCAGTACATGGCCATAATAATGTGATTGGGGCGACGTTATTCCCTCACAATATTGGTTTAGGTGCTGCTAATAACCCCGCATTAATTGAGCGAATTGCAGCGGCTACGGCAATAGAAGTAATGGCAACAGGGATAGATTGGGTATTTGCACCGACTGTTGCGGTTGTGCGCGACGACCGATGGGGCCGAACGTACGAAGGCTACTCAGAAGACTCAAGCATAGTGCGTGAATATTCAGCCGCAATTGTAAACGGATTGCAAGGCAGAGCCGATGAGGACTTTTTAAGTGACAAACGCGTAATTAGCACTGTTAAGCACTTTTTAGGCGATGGCGGCACGGTAGATGGCGACGATCAAGGGGACAACATTGATAGCGAAGAGACGTTATATAACATTCATGCACAAGGTTATATAGGAGGCTTAACCGCAGGTAGTCAGTCGGTTATGGCATCGTTTAATAGCTGGAATGGTAAAAAAAATCACGGCAATAAATATTTACTTACCGATGTACTAAAAACAAAAATGGGTTTTGATGGCTTTGTTGTAGGCGATTGGAACGGACACGGACAAGTTGCCGGCTGTACAAATGAAAGCTGCCCGCAAGCTGTTAATGCAGGGCTTGATATTTTTATGGTACCAACGGGTGCTTGGAAACCACTTTATGAAAATACAATTAAACAAGTAAAAGCGGGCACAATAACAATGGCGAGAATAGATGACGCCGTGGCACGTATTATACGCGTTAAATTACGTGCGGGTTTATTTGATAAACCAAGCCCCGCAAATCGAAAATATTCAGGTAAATTAGAACTAATAGGTGCGCCAGCACATCGCGATATTGCCCGCCAAGCCGTACAAGAGTCGTTAGTACTGCTTAAAAACAACAATCATTTATTACCGCTTAACCCATCAAGCAATATACTGATTGCAGGCGATGCGGCCGATAACATAGGCAAGCAATCGGGCGGTTGGAGTATTACGTGGCAGGGAACTAATAATCAAAATGCAGATTTCCCTGGAGCAACGTCTATTTATGCGGGGCTAAAAACGCAAATAGAGGCTGCTGGCGGTAACGCTATTTTAAGCCCAACGGGTGAATTTAATACCAAACCCGATGTAGCCATTGTTGTATTTGGTGAAGAACCATACGCAGAGGGGCATGGCGATAAAGACAACCTTGAGTTTGAACGTAACAATAAACGTTCTCTTAAAATATTAAAAACATTAAAGCAGCAAGGTATTGCGGTGGTATCGGTGTTTATATCGGGCAGACCAATGTGGGTTAACAGCGAACTAAACGCGTCAGATGCATTTGTAGCAGCATGGCTTCCTGGCACTGAAGGACAAGGCATTGCAGATGTTTTATTAGCGGATGCAAGTGGGCAGGTACAATACGACTTTAAAGGTAAGTTGTCTTTCTCGTGGCCTAAATCGCCACTACAAACCGCAGTAAATAAGGGTGATGCTGATTACTCACCACTATTACCCTACGGCTTTGGCTTAACGTATAAAGACGAAAGTACGCTTGGCAATAATCTAAATGAAGACTCAGGTGTTGATATTAGTAACCTTGCGCCGCTATCTATATTTAATGGCAGCTTTAAAACACCGTGGCGTTTGTTTTTAAACTCAAACAGCGAGCAGCACCAAGTAGCAAGTAACAGTGTAAAGCTCGGCGGCATTACTTATCGCACTGAAGACAAAGCGATTCAAGAAGATGCGATGCAATTTAATTTTGATGGCACTGCAGCCAGCTACATCGAAATTAATAGCAACTTTACCGAAGACAAAGTTGCCTACATTGAAGCAAATTCGGCCCTTAGATTTAGCTATAAAGTAAACCAAATACCTAGCTCACAGACATACCTTGCAATGAAATGCGAACAAGGCTGTGGTGGCGAGCTTAATATTAGCAATGTTCTTAAAAATGCTGATTTAAATACATGGCAAACCATGAGTATAGATTTAACATGTTTTGCTAAAAAGGGCGTTGATTTTGCCAGAGTAACCAGCCCTTTTATTATTAAAACGGCAGGAGAGCTTAACGTTTCAGTTGCAGATATTAGCTTTGAACCACAAGGCGCTGAAACAGCAAAAATAAAGTGTGAGTAGTAGAGTGCTTATAAGTTAAGTTTATTGTGTGTTGTCTCAAAGCCCTAAGGGCGTGTTGATCTTTGTGGATTGAAATTTGTTCAATCTAGGGGCAATTTAATCGCGGCGCGAGGTTTGTAACCTAGTGGGCTAAGTAAAAACCGAGCAACAAAGAGTAAATTGCCCCTAGGCAGAACCCTACGGGCAGCGCATGTTTGGCATTTATGCTACGTTATCGCCTATTTATGGGGAATAACCACACTACATAGGCTCTGCCTTGCCTAAAAACCAAATATGCTGCTGCAAATTCAACCACCAAAGAACAACACGCCCTAGTAAGGGCTTTTTTTATGCTGGGCAATACTGTTTTAAAAACTCATGATGCGGCGGTAATTGGCTTACGCGTTGCTCTATTTGTTGCTTAATACCGTGTAAAAAACGGGTGAGTTCTTCGTCGCTCATCATGCTGGCTATTAAGTGATGTTGATTAGGCTCAATGCCTTGACCAAGCATAACTTGCACCCACGAATCGACTCTAAAAATGTCGCCATCGTCTAAAAATACACGGCCGGTTTGCTTAAACAAATCAATTTTATGTTGAAGTGTTTTTGGCACCTCCATCGCACTACAGTGTTGCCAAAACTCACTGTCATCGCGATTAGTTACTTTGTAGTGCAGCACAATAAAGTCGCGAATATTTTCAATTTCGCTTTTAAGCTGTTTGTTGTATTCGTCAATGGCGTGATTGGTAATGCCATTAAACGGAAATAAACGCATAAAGCGAATAATACCCGACATAATTAAGTGAATGCTGGTGGACTCAAGTGGCTCTACAAAACCGCTAGCAAGGCCAAGCGCTAGGCAGTTTTTGTTCCAGCCTTTTAAGCGACGCCCTGTTTTAAATTTAATAATACGTGGCTCTGTAAGCGCCTCGCCCTCAATGTTATTTAATAATAGCGCTTTGGCTTGTGCGTCATCCATATATTGGCTGCAATAAACTAATCCGTTGCCTACACGGTTTTGCAGCGGTATACGCCATTGCCAGCCGCTTTTATGGGCAATAGAGCGGGTAAGTGGCAATACGGTATCGCTGGTTGATTTTGTTTGCACCGCAATGGCGCTGTTACACGGTAGTAAATGCGACCAGTCTTCGTAGCCAGTATGCAATGCTTGCTCTATTAATAAGCCTCTAAAGCCGGTGCAATCAATAAAAAAGTCGCCGTTTATGTGCTCGCCATTATTTAAAGTAAGTGATTCTATATGGCCCGTTTTAGTGTTTTTTACTACCTTTTGTATTTTACCTTCAATGCGTTTTACACCTAATGGCTCTGAAAATTCACGTAAAAACTGCGCGTAACGTGTGGCATCCATATGGTAAGCATAGTTAATGGGGTTTTGCTGATTGAACGCAAATTTACCGCTTTTAGCCGCTTGCAACTCGTAGCAGTAATCGCCAAATGGGTTGTTTATTCCTAAAGTTTTACCTTGTAGCCAAAAGTGATGAAATTCACCCGCCCAGCATTCTTTGCCCGTTGCGCCAAATGAGTGAATATAATGCGTGTTTTCATCGCCCCAGTTTTCAAAGCTAATACCTAATTTAAAGCTTGCTTGAGTGGCTTTCATAAATGCTTGCTCGTTTATACCCAGCAATTTATGAAATGTCCGAATAGGCGGAATTGTTGCTTCGCCAACACCTACAGTGCCAATATCGTCAGATTCAACAAGGGTTATGTTTATATTGTTACCAACTAGTTTAGCAAGTGCCGCTGCGGCCATCCAACCTGCAGTGCCGCCTCCAGCAATTACTACGTTTTTAACAGCGTTTGTTTTAGTCATTATGTGGCTGCCCATTATTTGATAAAAGATGATTTAAAAGCGCGCGATTACTTGGCAGTCCATTTAAACACTGCGCTATTTTTTCGCGATTTTGCTGATAATAGTAATCCCCAGCACGTGGGTCGTTAAATGTATTTTGTGCAGATACTGTTTGTGTATTAAAGCCCATGCCATATAAAACGTATTGATAACTGCTTGATGAAAACACTTCTTCGTTTTCAATAAAATCAAAGCGGCTAGGGGGCTGAAATTGCCAAAGTTTAAGTAAGTTTTGCAGGCGCTCGGGCGCGGTATTTAAATTACTAATATCTTGCCAATAAGGAGTGTCGTCGCGCTCGCTTAGCACATAATGAAGTTTTAAAAACTCAATAACGCGCTGCCAACGAGTGCTAAAACGTTCATTGAAACGCGTTTCAAGCTGGCTCATGTGGGTGCGGTTTTGCGGGAGTTGCTCGCTTATCATGCTAATTGAAAGCTCAACCATGGCAAGTGCTGACGCTTCAAGCGGCTCTAAAAATCCAGCAGACATACCCACGGCAACACAGTTTTTAATCCAAAATTTTTGCCTGTAACCAGGGCTGAATTTTAATACGCGGTAGTTAAGTTGCTCAGCTTGTTGCTCACTGGTGCTTTTGGCTATGTAGCTTTTTAGTGTATTTGTTGCGCTTTCATCACTTTGATATTTACTACTAAATACATAACCTGTACCACGGCGCGTTGGCAGGGCTATATCCCAAATCCAACCGTTACTTTGCGCTGTAGATAGCGTTGCAGAGGCAATTGGTTGATCTGTGTGTGCATTAGGTATTTGCGCCGCAACAGCGCTGTTATTAAATAAAATATGATCTTGCGCTATAAACTCACTATTAAAATGCTCACCAATTAAACGAGCACGAGAGCCTGAGCAATCTATAAAAAAATCACCTGTTATATCGCCATTATTATTTGTTTTTAATGAAGCAATATAGCCATGTTCGTCGTTAATAACCTCGGTTACATCGTCAGTAATATGCGTAACGTTTAGGTTTTTAACACAGTGATTTTTTAAAAATTCAGCAAATTTACCCGCATCTAAATGATAGCCATAGTTGGTAACTGCTGCATATTCAGGTGTTTGTAATTGCTTTGGTGCAAGTGCTGCTTGGCATACAAAGCTTTGCATATTAACAACGTCGGCAAATTTTTGGTTAGGTGCAATACGTTGCCAACTGGCGTGTAAATTAGTGTGCTCGTAGCCTTGTGGATTCATAAAAGGGTGGTAGTAGTTTTCTCCCTCGCTGAGGTTTCGCCAATTTATAAATTTAGAACCTTGCTTAAATGACGCGTCGCACTGGGTTATAAAATCACTTTCTTTAATGCCAATGCGCTGTAGGGTGTTGCGCATTGACGGCCACGTGCCTTCGCCCACACCCAATATAGGCACATTTGCCGACTCAACTAACGTTACATTAAGGTGCGGGTGTTCGGCGGCTAATAAGCCTGCGCTTAGCCAGCCGGCAGTACCACCACCTAAAACGACTATTTTTGTTATTGGTTTGGTCATGAGTTAACACCCTAAAGTTGATAACATTTAAACTAGCATTAATACTGTTTTAAATACAAAAAAGCCGCTAGTAAAAACTAACGGCTTTACTTTGTATTACCTTTAGAAGTTGTAACGCATACCAATATTGTAACGTGCACCTAGCTGTTGTAGGTTCCACAATTGAACTGACGTACGGCCATGTTCGCGGCTGTTTTGTTCAGTAATATTAAGGCCTTCAACAAAAAACGATAGTTGCTCGCTGTAGTTGTACGCAACATTAAAGTCGATTTGATAATATTCTTCAGTAAAGCCTGGCTCGTTTACGTATCGAGCTGCGCTATTTAAAAACTTATCACGCCAGTTGTAAGCAATACGTGCTTGAAAATCATCGTTTTCGTACATTGCTATAAAGTTAGCTGTATCGCTTAAACCTACCAATGCAAATTGTGTAGTAGTAGGGTCAGCGTTTACATCAAAGTCTATGTCGCCGTTAACAGTGGTGTAGTTTGCTTGCACACCAAAACCGCTTTCACCAAAAAAGTGCTGAAAGGCAACTTCAAAACCATCAATAGTGGCATTTTTATTGTTGGTAGGTACTTGCGCTGTAAATTCTAGTAATGGGTCGTCGCTGTTAGCAATTACATCGTAAGCGGCTTCAAACTCTTCGTAGGTCATAGAGTCAAAATCAACGTTGTTTTCTGTTGCGGCAACCATTTGAAATAAGTTTGAATCGGTTAGAGCAAGTCCGCGAGATTCTAGCTCAGCAATGGCAGCTTGAGCGCGAGGGCCCGCTGTTGCATCGCGTAATCCGTAGTAGTTTTGCGTCATTGGTGTTAAACCAATAAAGTTTTCGATGTCTTTAGTGTAATAACCTACCGACACATAACTTGTTTCTGCAAAGTACCACTCAGCCGATACATCAATATTATCTGATTCAAGCGGCACTAAACCAGGGTTGCCTGTTGACGCTGTAGCCGGTGAAGAACCCGCTAAAAGAGTAGGGGCACCCGGTACACCAACAGTCGCTGCTGAACTTAAGTTGTCGTAAGTTGGGCGAGCAATTGTAGTGCTATAAGAAAAACGCGCTTTTACGTTTTCGATTACTTCTATGTCAAAGTCAAAGCTTGGTAAAAAGTGATCGTAGCTAGATTTAAGCGTGAAATCTTCTTTATCTGAGCCAAAGCGAACATTAAAGTCGTTATTACCTTCCCATGCTACTGCGTTAGGTAAATCGATATTAGCCGTTGAGGTAATGTCAGTAGACTCTTGGCGTGCGCCAATAACAATGTTGTATGGCATATCGCCAATGTAGCCGTTGTAAGTAAATTGCACAAACGCTGCGGTTATGTCTTCTTCAATGGTGCGGTTAGTTGCAAATGCGCCATCGGCTGCAAAGTTAAAGCCGTACTCTTCACCTGCCCAGTAACCAATTTGCGATGCGCTGCCGGTATAACCTTGGTTGAACGAGCCCGATGTATCGTAGTCGTCAAACTCAGCTAAAAAGTTTGTTGGGTTTAGGTAGCCATCAGGTAGTTCGCCTGGGTTTTCTATCCCCCAGTTACCCATTGTATTACGTGTAAGTGATTGCAGTGAATGGCTTTCCATAGAGCGAGACTCTATACCAAAGTCAATTGCACCGTTTTCAATTTCGTATTTACCATGGATTCTAAATTCTGTTATTTCAGACTCTTGGCGAGCAAAGTTAGAATCTAAAATAGACGTACCCACATCAGAGGCATCTAATGTGTTATTACAATTTAAGTTGTCTCGGCGGCAATCATCAAAATCGATACTCATTGATGGAAGTTCACGGCTAAAATCAACTTCTTGTGCGTTAACTACGTTTGCGCCCAAGCCTGCATTTACCCAGCTGCCGTAAGGTGCATCTGGTTTGCTAGTGGCTTTTGAATTGTGCGCATCAAACATAAAGCTCAATTCTGAATTGAAATAGTATTCAACGTTTAAACCAATAGAGTCGTTTTGATTAACTTGGTTTAGCTCTTGAAACGCTAAACCTAAATCGCGTGTTTGCTGATCGCGACGTTCTTCTCGGTAGTAAATAGGGGTTTTTACCGTGTTATCGTCAAATGTTAGCGCGCTTTTGTAGTTATCCATCCATATTGATTGCTCAGCACGGGCTTCGAACAAATCTTGTTTAGAATATGTGTAATCAAGCGTGGCTGTTAAATCGTCAATAGGGCTGTACTGCAGCGTTAATTGGGCGTTTGTACGAGTACGTTCTCTGTCGGCAATGGTGTAGCGCAAATCTGATGGCATTGAATAAAGCTGACCAACAGCGGGTGCATTAGTTAAAACAATATCGTCTGCAGCTTGTGGGATTGTGCCGTCAAAAGCAGATGTATTCCATTGATTTACAAACGCACCTGTTGATGAGCTATCGCGCTGTTGCATGCTTGCAGTTAACGAGGCACCAAATTTAGCTTCACTGTCGGTCCAGCTAATTAAGCCCGAAAGCTCAGGTGTTATGTCATCACCAACACGGTTTGTTGAGTCATGTAATGCTTTTACGCCAATGCTTGAAACAAAGCCTGGATTGTCGAGTGGGCGAGCCGTATTAATATTAATTGTTGCGCCAATACCACCAGATGCAATACTTGCTTTACCTGTTTTATATACTTCAACCGACTTAACGCTATCAGACGCTAAGTTTGCAAAGTCAAAAGCACGAGAGCTGGGTGTACCACCGCCTGAAGGCAATGAAGCTGCCGGCATAGTACGACCGTTTAGGGTTACCATATTGTAGTCGGGGCCAAAACCACGAACAGTTACTTTAGAGCCTTCACCATTTGAGCGATCAATCGACACACCTGTAATACGCTGTAGCGACTCGGCTAAGTTGGTATCAGGAAATTTACCAATATCTTCAGCTGATATTGCATCTACAACACCTGCGGCGTCGCGTTTTAACCGAGTTGACTCTTTAATACTGCTTTTAAAACCAGTAACTTGAATTACTTCAACATCTGTATTTGCTTCTTGTGCATATACAGGTAAAGAGATTGATGCGCCTAAAATCAGAGATAGGCTGGTCGCTATCTTTGTTTTTCTTACAATATGGTTGGACATTCGGTTTCCCTCGCACTTTTATCATTATTATTAACAGCTGTATGGGGCTGTTATTGTGTAATTATAAACATTGTCAAATGTATGGAAGCGCTTCCAGAAAAATTCATTTAACTGAGCTTTGTGGAAGCGCTTCCAGAAATGCTAGTTTAAATTTTAAAAAGGGTCAACTATTGTTTTAATAAAATGGGACTAAATTGTTTTTAAAATGTGTGTTTTTTAGATTTAATTTTATTTAAATTATAAATTACAAGTGGTTATAAAAAGCCGTTTTAAATAGTTGTGTAACAACATTTTATTATAAGAAAACCGATTATTGATTCATTTAGTTATTTGAACACTTTTATAAGGTGTTTAAATCAGCTTTCAGTAAGGGCTAAAATTAATAAGTATGCCGTTGGTCACTCAACTAGGACAAAACTTAAATTAGTTATTACACTCAGCCATAGACTCAACTGAAAACACTATTTATAGGTATTAATAATTATGAGCAATGTAAAACAAGGACTAGCTGCAACCGCTTTAATTATAGCGTCTTTTAGTAGTATTGGCGCGCAGCAATGTAGTGATGTAAGTTTGCAAATTTTAGGCTCGGGCGGCCCTGAGCTTGACGATGGTCGCGCAGCAACAAGTTACCTTATATGGCACGAAAATAAAGCCAGAGTGTTAGTTGACGTAGGCTCTGGTGCCAGTATTGGGTTTGATAAAGCAGGTGCAAAATTTAGTGATGTTGATGCCATATTATTAAGCCATTTACACACTGATCATGCTGGCGATTTACCTAGTTTTATAAAAGGCAGTTACTTTACATCACGCGATAAAACACTTGCGATATTTGGCCCCCAGGGCAACCGTGTAATGGCTTCTACTAACGAATATGCACAAGCGTTACTAGGTAAGCAGGGCGCATTTAGATACTTAAGTGATTACGTAGAAGGTAATGAAAACTACAAATTAGATATTCGTTCTGTTGCATCAACAAAACAAAATGAATTTAAACAATCACTACAAAGTGATTTGGCTGTTAATGCAATGACAGTTAACCATGGACCTATTCCGGCTTTAGCGTGGAAAGTGAATATAGCAGGATGTGAACTTGTGTTTGCAGGCGACATGACCAACAAGTTAGGCACATTTACTGACTTTGCTAAAAATGCCGATGTAGTGGTTATGCACAACGCAATTGATGAAAACGCATCGGGCGGGGCTAAAAATTTACACATTACCCCAAGTCAAATCACTAAGGTATTAATTGAGGCTGCACCTAAAACGGCGGTTCTATCTCATTTTATGAATCGGTCATTAAAAAATCAGCAGTTGTTTAAAAAATCGTTAATTAAATCACTAAAAAGTAACGTAGTTTTTGCAGAAGATGGTTTAAAAATAAACTTATAAAGTATTGCGCATAAGAGTGTTGCGGGTCGCTAGTTTTATCGCTATTTTAAAGGCTCTCTCATAGATGGATTTTATTATGCGCATTAAATTTTTAGCGAGCTTTTATTCTTTCTTCTTGTTTGCACTGTTTGGTTGTGACGACCAAAGCATGGCAATGCAAGATAGCCCTCAGCTAAATAGTAATGCAAGTAACTTACCCTCTGATCTCAAAGTAAACACACCTCCAGCAGCTCAAACAAACGAACCCGCTTTAGTGGTCGGTATGCTAGCAACACATTGTAAAAGTAATGAAGCAGCCTACATTAACGCAAAAATGCATAAAGTTGTGCGTAACCCAGATGAAAGTACAGCCTACAAGTTAGAACCTACCGATAAAGTGCTTTCTATTTGTGTTGCAAAAGATGACTCATCGCTTAGTTATCGATTTGGTAGAGTTAATGACATAGGGCTTGAAAAAGAAGCAACACCAGATGCACCATTTGGTAGTTACTACAGGCAAGTAGGGCGTATTGGCGAGAGTATTTTATTTTTTAGTAACGGCGAATATCATTATTATATTATTAACTCAGGCGGTATGGGCAGCGGTGTAACCGTTAATGTTTATAAAAACGATACATTAATAACTGAGCTGTTTTCGGGTAATGATCCTTACGATGATTTTGTTATAGCAACCGATTTAAATTTCCCTAAAAAATTGGTTATCGAAAAACAGCCATTTAATAAGCAAATGCAGTAAATAATGACTCCACAGCAGCAAAACGTAATAGAGCAAGGGCATTGGTTTAAAAACCGTAGCGCTTATTTAAAAAGCTTTTTATTAACGCAGGGCAAAACGCTCTCGCTAAAAGCTCAGCAATCATTATTTTTGCGAGGTGATAAGCACGATGGAATTTATGCCGTACTTAGCGGCGTGGTGCGTATTAGTGGCGTAAGTAACGAAGGCAAAGAAGCCGTATTGAGCTTTATTGATTCATCACTGTGGTTTGGCGAAGTTACCTTGTTTGATGGTGGCCTGCGTACTCATGATGTATATGCACAAACTGATGTTGTGCTTTTTTACGTGCCCCAACGCGAGCTTGAACAGCTATTAAACGAACAGCCACAATATTGGCAAGAGTTTGGTTTATTGCTGGCACAAAAGTTACGCCTAATGTTTACCTCAATGGAAGATCACGCATTACTAAGTGCTGAGCAAAAAGTATGCAATCGACTTTTAATGCTCAGCGAGCATACAGAGCACTTATCACCGCTTGTTTTATCTCAGCAGCAACTTGCTGATATGACCTACCTAACGCGCCAAACTATTAATCAAATACTGCAACAGCTTGTTAGCCTACAAGCCATTAGTTTGGGGTATCAACGCATAACTGTTTTAGATAAACAAAAGTTACAGGCGCGTGCTACACAAGCTTAAATAGAGACTGTTTTATTTAGTTGGAACCAAAATTGCTACAGATAATGTAACGCAACAATGGATTTGAGCTAATGACTACAATAACCTTTAAAAATCAATATAGTAATTATAACTCTCCTACAGTAAATAAAGCGGCAGGTTCAAGCGAAGTTGCGGCAACTAATACCCTCCCTAACGTAAAAACAAGTGATACTAAAGGCATTACCTCAGCACCTAAAGAACCAACGTTTTTAGAAAGTGCTCAAGAAGCGTTGGTTTATCAGCGCTTAGGTGTAAACAAAAACAAAATAGACGAGCTAAAAGCGACAATAGAAGAGCTCATTAAAGAACAGCAAAGTGAGGGCGCAGACCCTAGCGCAATTGCTGATAAAATAGAGGAACTTCAAAAAATGCTTGAGCAAGAGTATCAAAAAGGGCGCGAGCGAACGGATATGAAAGGTGAGCATGAGCTGGGTAAAATGATATCTGCATTTGTTTAATTTACAAAGTGTCGGATACCTGACATTGTTGCTGTGCTTACTTTTGCTAAAGTAAGTTTTATATATAAAATAAAGGCAAAACAATGAAAACACTTCAACAGCAACTTGGTAAATATGGTTTATATCATCGTTCTAAGCGTAATGTACTAACGCACTTTATTGGTATTCCGCTCATTGTATTTGCAGCGTTGTGTTTACTAGCGCGTATTCAAATACCCCTTGGTAGCTTTGTAATTGATGGCGCACAACTTTTTGTATTAGCGTCGGTTGTTTATTATTTTATGCTGAGCTTTTCGCTTGGCTTTATTATGGCCGTGATATTCACTTTACTCCTTGTTGGTGCTCAGCCTATTGCGGCAATGGCGTTTTGGTCTTGGTTGAGTATTGGCGTAGGTGTGTTTGTATTTGGCTGGGTATTACAGTTTATTGGGCACTATTACGAAGGTAAAAAACCAGCGTTTGTAGATGACCTAATTGGCTTAATTATTGGCCCTTTATACGTAACTGTTGAACTACTATTTTTAATGGGTTTTTACAAAACATTAGAAGATGAAGTAAACGCAATAGCAGGTCCTACAAAGGCGTAAAATATTTTACTAAGTACCTTTATAAAACCTAATAAATAACAATAAAAGGGCAGATAACGCATGCAATATAATAATAAAACCGTGTGGATCACCGGCGCATCATCAGGTATTGGTAAAGAGCTTGCTATACAATTTTCCGAGCTTGGAGCGCGCGTTATTTTATCGGCGCGCAATGTAGATAAACTAAACGATTTAAAAGCAACGCTTAAAGGCGAAGGGCACTTAGTTGTGCCGCTGGACTTAGCACAGCCAGAGCATGTACTGAGTACAATAACAGCAAAAATGAGCGAGCTTCCTGCAATTGATATTTTAATTAATAACGGCGGCGTATCGCAGCGCAGTTTATTTTTAGAAAACGACTTTAACGTGTACCGCCAATTAATGGAGGTTAATTACTTTGGCTTAATTGCACTTACTAAAGCTGTATTGCCTACTATGGTGGCAAGGCGCAGTGGCTCAATTGTGTCTATTAGTAGTGTGGCGGGTAAAGTTGGTTCAAAATTTAGAACAGGTTATTCGGGTTCTAAATATGCGGTTGTTGGTTTTATGGATTGCCTACGTGCAGAAGTAGCACAACATAACATTTATTGTTTAACAATTTGCCCAGGTTCTATTAAAACAGCAATTGCGCATAACTCACTAAACGAGCAAGGCATAGCGCAAAATAAACCAGAAGAGTCGATAGAAAATGGCATGGATGTAAGCGTAGCAGCTTCAAAAATGATTCGTGCCATTAGTAATAAAAAAGACGAAGTGATTATTGGCAAAGGTTTAAGTGGTTGGGCGCCTACAATTAAGCGCTTTTTTCCTACTTTGTTTAATCGCATTACTGCAAAAACAAACTATAGGTAGCGTCGTTTATTTCAAAGGCGTAAAATGCCGTAAATTTGATCAATTTAGAAAAGGATTCTAAATGAAGTATTTATGGCTGAGCCTGTTTTTTATTGTATTAATTTGGTCTGGTATTAACCCAAAAGATCAATTTACATGGCTGCTTGAAGTTATCCCCGCAATTATTGGTTTAGTGCTGCTAGCAAGTACCTATAGCCACTTTAAACTTACTCCTATTTTATATACATTTATTTTAGCGCATTGCATTGTGCTGATGATTGGCGGGCATTACACCTACGCCGAAGTCCCTTTTTTCGACAACCTATTTGGTAGTGAGCGTAATAACTACGACAAAGTAGGGCACTTTTTTCAAGGGTTTGTACCTGCACTACTAGCTCGCGAAATTTTACTGCGCAAAAAAGTAGTAAATGGTAGAGGCTGGTTAATCACCTTTGTTATTTCGGTATGTTTAGCATTTAGCGCGTTTTACGAATTAATAGAATGGTGGGTTGCAGTGTTAAGCGGCGAAAACGCAGAAGCATTTTTAGGCACGCAAGGTTACGTGTGGGATACCCAATCAGATATGGGACTGGCGTTATTTGGGGCTATTTGCTCATTGTTAGTGCTTTCAAAAGTACACGACAAACAGCTAAAAAACGTTAAAGATTATTTATAGAAAAAGTTATATAAACGCTTATAAAAACATTGGTAAAAAAGACTATTAACTTATGACAGTAAACACTAGTGATTACTCAATTAGCACAGACAAAAGCAAACTTAACTTTAACGTTATTTATAACTTTATTGCTAATAGCTATTGGGCCAAAGGCATTCCTAAAAGCGTGATGCAATCGGCTATTGATAACTCAATGTGCTTTGGTGTTTACAGCGCTCATAACGAACAAGTTGGCTTTGCCAGGGTAGTGACCGATAAAGCAACCTTTGCCTATTTAGCCGATGTATTTATTACCCCGCACTCGCAAGGAAATGGGCTAAGTAAGTTACTCATTAAAACGATAGTAGAGCACCCTGAGCTGCAAGGGCTCAGGCGCTTTTTATTAGCTACTTCTGATGCGCATGGCCTTTATGCGCAATACGGGTTTAAACCGATAGATAACCCCGCACTACTAATGCAAATAAATCCTGAGAATGTGTATGGTAATATTAAGTAGAGAATACATTCTAAAGTGGGGATTATTATTGATGATTCATTATATAGCTAATTAGTAAGCTATTTTTTAAGTTATCAACTTTCTGACAGCAGGTATTAATACTCCTTTAAATACGATATTTTTTCTTCATTGATAGAGAAAAAGAAAGTACAAATAGAGCCAACCACCAAGCAGCAAATACCCACAATCCAGGCTTAAGCTCACACCATTCTGTAATGTTAATAACACCATATATGAACAGACTTAGAGAGATGAATGGTAAAATAAATAGGGAGTAAAACAGATATATAATAAAGTTTGATAGAAGTTTTTGATACAGTTTATGCTCATTATCAGAGCGAAACTCGATCATTAAAAAAATACATTGTGAAGATATAAGCAAGATAATTACTTGTAATAAACACCAGCCTAAAGCCGCGAGAATCGCTATCCATTGCATTGTCATTTTTCGTTTTCCTTGCGCTTTTACTTGAAGAGACCGTTATGAAGCTATTGGTACGTTTTACCTTTGTGCTTTAACCAACCATCAACGTGATGTCCATTTGGATCTTTATGAGTCCAGTGTACTACGCCCCCTTTTTATTCCACTCATACTCACCGTAAAATTGAACAGTATCACCCTTTGAAATCAAATTAATTCTTGGGGCAAGGTCAATATTATGTGCAATTAAAATAGTAATACCTGTACTTAATTTAAGAATAAATTTTTGATGACGTGAGCCTTGATTATCATCATTTAATATACGAATAACGATTCCAGAATCTTGTACTTGAACGTTACTTTGGTGATTTTTGTATGCTTCATTCAGGGATGTAGCATTTACAAAATTTGACCACTGTAGAAAAGTAAACCCTTTTAAATCAGACAGCCACTCCAAATAAATAAAGTCAATCTACGCCAGATTCAAGGTAATTAGGATGGGTGTCATCCTAATTTGTTAATTGTGCAAAGATGGCCGTAGGCCATGCACAAAAAGGAGCGAAGACCAAAACGTCGGCTGGACAAACTCGTTAGTGCTATGGGTATTAATCATCTGGATACTCAGACAAATATAGTTTGATGCCTAGTTTTGACATAATTCTCATGGCCTCAACTGAAAGTATGGCACCACCACCGCAAGCATTCTTACGCATAGCAAATCCTATATCAGCGGTATATGCCCCTGGACTAATTACACTTTCATTTTCAGTTAGCCATTTTTCCAATTCGACAATTTGGGATGGTAACTCCCAGTCTTCTTTGGCCAAGTGGGCCAATCGCTCATTGCCAGATTCATCTTTCACATAGATAGACAATCAATTCTCCTTTGAGCACTAACGCCTAACTAAGCGGCGCGAAATTGTTGGCTAAGATTGCGAGGCACGAGCGCTAGCCAACTTTTTAGCGTCCGTTTGAGTAACTTGTTATGTGTTTGATATATGGTGTGAAAACCTACACTTAAAGGTGTTAGGCCATTTATTAAAATCAGGCCCCAGATATCCTTAGCTTCTAAGAACTCTATTTCCAATTCGATTTCTTCACCTTTAGCCAAACTAGTTTCGTAAAGTTGATAATATGAAACTGCTTTACTAGAAAATTTAGATTTATCCGAATCTAGTTTTTCACGTTTAGCGCACAACTCTAATTTATTATACATTTTGTAAATACTTAAACTTAAAAATGCATGTTGGATTTCTTTGCATTTATGGTGGAAAGTACGCTCACTGATAACACTTACCAAAGGAATTAAAGTTTTTTCACAGTAACTTTCTAATTCTGAATAACGCCCTGCTTTTTGATAATAGGGAATAACTTTAATAATGTCTGCATCTGACACTTCATCAGTTTTGTATAGTTCATTTAGGACATGAATCGCCTCATCGTATTTTTTAGATTTAGCCAACGACGTTGCATGCTTCACCAATTCATAACTACCCATGGAAACTCCAGTCCTAAGAACACATAACAGCTTTATCGAGGATACTTTCCTCTTTTTATGAGCAAAGTATGTCCTCTTAATTATTTTTAATATTAATAACAAATCCTGTAACACATTGCGAGTATTAAACTTTAAGTCGGGCTGTTCTTTTAATAATATGCAAAAAAGAGGAAGACGTCCTCATTTTTTGACTTATGAGGAAAAACGCCAGCACGGTACATAAATGCAGCAATTAAGTATTTAAAATGAAAACCAAATCCGATTTTAAATCATTTAATAGTCACTAAAAAACGCCAGCGATAACGTAAGTAACCGCTTTAAGCACACTTGTTTGTGTGAGCATATTATAAAAGGTGGTTTAGGGATGGTGGAAGTTGTAAAAACGAGGTTATGAGCTATTTACTAAACGCGTCTTCCTTTTTTTGAAACAGGGTAGACGCGTTTAAATATTATTTATTTGGCTTTTTTAGCTTCTAGAATTTCTATTTCACTCCAGATCTTTTCGGCTTCTGCACTTAACATGGCGAAGCTTTTAATGTCGCCTTTTCTTTGTGCCTGCATGCCTTGCTCTAGTTTTACGTCGTATTCTTTACGCAGTTTTTTTATTGGGTCAGGCTTTAAAAATGAAAACATTAGTATTCTCTTAATTTATTAAATTATATGTAGTTAGTGTACGCATTAATGGGCTTAATAGTTCTTTGTTGGTGAAAATGTTTACTTTGCGCTTTTAAAGCGCAGAGTAAACACGGTGTAATTATTAACGTACTGTGTGCTAGTTTTGGTTCTAGTTCTAGTTCTAGTGCTGGTGTTTATGTTTCTGGCTCTAGGCGTTTAATACCTTGGCCATCAATACCTAAATAAATAAAACCATCACTGCCTTGGGCTAAGCTACGTACTCTGCCAATGCCATTGAGTATTTTATATTGCTTAACAACACTGCCCTTTGAGAGTTCCAGTGCGCTAATGAATGCAAATTTCATTGATGCTAGTAATAGCTTACCTTTAAGCTTTGGGTATTTATCACTCGTTACATACAACATATCGGATGGCGCAATAGAAGGAGTCCAATGTAATTCGGGCGATTGCATGCCGTCTTTTTCTTTAAGGTCGGTAAACTTGGTGCCGCTGTAGTTAACGCCATAACTGACTAAAGGCCATCCGTAGTTAGCGCCTTTTTTTATTGTGTTAAGTTCATCGCCGCCGCGTGGCCCGTGTTCGTGAGACCATAAAATATTGTTTTGATTATCAAACCACATGCCTTGTGGATTACGGTGCCCATAAGACCATGCCGCATGTTTTGCATCTTTTTGTTTAACAAACGGATTGTCGCTTGGGATACTACCATCTTCGTGTAAGCGATAAATTTTACCGCCATCACGGGTGAGGTCTTGCGGGTTTATGTCGCGCGAGCCGCGATCGCCAATTGAAAAATAAACATAACCTTTATCATCAAACACAATACGGCTGCCGTAGTGCTGGCCTTTGGTACTATTATGCTCGCCTTTGTATAGCAATTGCTGATCTGACAACTGCGTATGATCGCTACTTAGCTTAGCGCGCATTAAGGCGGTGCTACTTCCGCTTTCTTTGCCCTCACTACTTGAGTAACTAAAGTACAGCCATTGGTTTTGCTTACTATCGGTGTGTAGTGATAAATCAAGCAATCCACCTTGGCCATTAGCGTCAATGTCGGGCAGCCCTGAAACCTTAGTTAACGTAGTGGTATTTTTAGGTAATAAAAATAACGTTCCGCTGCGCTCAGATATTAGCAAATCACCATTAGCTAAAGGCTCAATAGCCCAAGGTATAACCACACCTTCTGCCGCTGTTATTGCGTTAACGCTAAGCGATAAAGTATCTAGCTTTTTGTAGTCTTTTACGTAATCGCTTTTTGCATTCGCGGGTGCATTAATAGCAAATATAGCAACGGCTAAGCCTGCACTTATTAGTTTAGGGAGTGTGTTATGTGACATTAAATTTATCATTATGGCTTCCAAAATTAATTCAATCTTACATAACCTTATCATGGCATAAATAAATTTGTTAAGTGTTGAGTTGAATGAAAAATACACACTTATATATTTTAAAATTATCTCTTCACAGGAAATTGTTTTAGCAAATTGCGCTAATAAAAAATTGAATAATTACTCTATTGGGGTTGAAAACTTAAAATTTCAGCGTACACTTGTGCGCTGAAGTTTGAGCGTACACGTGTAAGTTCAAAAATTAAGTATTTTACGACCCAAGAGATTAATAGTGATGATAATTAAAGTATTAAACCAATTTTCAAAATGGTTTTTACACCATCAAAGTTTTGCAGGCTATATAGAGCCAATAATGCAGGTGTTTAAACCTGCGTGGCGTGCAGGGCAGTTTAGAGCGCAAGTTGTTAATACGACGGTGCTTAATGGTGGCTTTTTAAGTGTACAACTTAAGCCAAGCAAACAATGGCCAGCACATACGCCAGGGCAGCACATTAGCTTAACGCTTGAAATTAATGGGCGATTATTAACACGCGTTTTTACCGTGGCTTCAAGCGCTCAGCAATTTAAAAATACAGGTTTGGTGCGCTTACTAATCAAAACAAATGTGCAAGGGCGCTTTACTGGCTTACTAAGCAGCGCATTAAAAGCGGGTTTATGGTGCAATATTTCTGCGCCAAACGGCGACTTTGTATTTAAAAACACACACACGCCAGCCACTTTTATTGCCGGTGGGTCGGGTATAACACCTATGCTGGCTATGCTTGATGATTACTTAAGCCAAACTACGCAAAAAGTGTCGTTAGTGTATTACGCAAAAGCCACTGAGCATCAATGTGTTGATGAGCTAAGTGAGTTGGCAGCGCAATTTGAGCATTTTTCGTTTTTATTATTAACGCGTGAGCAATCAAGCGATATAACCAGCAATATTAAGCCGTGGGAAAACCCAGACATTTACTGCTGTGGTCCTGCAGCATTTATGCAAACAGTGAGTGATTTTGCTAAAACGCATAAGCTAAATTATTACCAAGAAGCATTTGGTTTAGCGCTACCTAGCTTAAACGACGATAGCCAATTTAATGTAAAAATTAACGCCAGTGCCCATGTTGTATCGGGCAACGATGTTTTACTACCTCAGTTTGAAGAAAAAAAGCTACCCGTTAAACGCGGTTGCGGTATTGGTATTTGTCATCAATGCCAATGTATTAAAAAGTCAGGCGTGGTACGTAATTTAAAAACAGGTGAATTGAGTGACAACGGCGAGCAGTTAATACAACTTTGCGTAAGCCAACCTGTTAGTGATTTGGAGTTACAATTATGAAAAACATTAACTATGACATGCTCGCAAGCGAGCTAGATGCCATTAAAATGGACACCCTTGGCAAAGTAGGCCAACAAGATGCTGACTACATTCGCTCTGTTGTGCGCAAACAGCGAGTGTGTGAATGGAGCGGGCGAATTTTACTTATGCTTGGTTTTATTCAGCCACTATTGTGGGTTGCAGGCGTGCTGCTATTAGCACTTGCTAAAATTTTAGACAATATGGAAATTGGCCACAATGTAATGCATGGTCAATACGATTGGATGAACGACAAGCAACTTAACTCACAGCATTATGAATGGGACATAGCGTGCGACGGGCAAAGTTGGCACCGCGTTCATAACTTTGAGCACCATACGTATACTAATATTATTGGTAAAGACAGAGACTTTGGTTATGGCTTGTTGCGCCTGAGCGATGATTTTAAGTGGCGTTTTAAAAATGTATGGCAGTTTTTTACGTATATTAATTTAAGTGTGTTATTTCAGTGGGGCGTGTCGTATCACGAGTTGGCTGCAGAGCGTGTTTTTATTGGTAAAAAGAAAGAAAACCGCGAAGGGCTTGTTTCACACTCAACATTAAAGCAGCGCTTTTTTAGTAAAGGCGCTCGCCAATTAATTAAAGATTATGCGATATTTCCGTTACTTGCAGGGCCTTTATTTTTATGGGTATTGGCCGGTAATTTAGTAGCCAACTTAATCCGTAATTTATGGACATCGACCATAATATTTTGTGGTCACTTTACTGAAGAAACGCAAACTTTTAAACAAGAAGACTGCGTAAACGAAACCCAAGGGCAGTGGTATTACCGCCAAGTACTGGGTTCGTCTAATATTAAAGGACCGCATTGGTTTCATGTTTTAACAGGGCATTTGAGCTGCCAAATAGAGCATCATTTATTTCCTGATATGCCGTCTTCGCGCTATCAAGAAGTTGCACCTCAAGTACAGGCCGTTTTGAAAAAACACGGTATTGATTATCATACAGGTGGTTTTTTTAGACAGTATACGTCGGTGTTAAAACGTATTATTAAATATTCGTTTAAATAAACATGTTTTAATTAACGAATGAAAAAATCGGTCTGTGTAACTACACTGACCGATTTTTTTGTTTATTGCACTCAATACGGTTGATTAGTAAACAGCACTTGCAAAAAATTCTCATAGTTAATTAAAAAAGCCTTACTTTAGCTATGGTTAAATAGCGTGTGATTGTCATACAATGGAGGGAAATAGACCACACAAGAGAGATTAAAATGGCCGTATTTGGTACCGTGTTTATGCCGCAGATGATTCAAGCTCGTTTTTCTGATAATAAATGGAGCGAAAGCTCAATTGTCCCTTCCGATAAACTTGAACTTCATGCTGGTGCGCACGTTCTTCATTATTCAAGTACATGTTTTGAAGGCTTAAAAGCCTTTCGCCATGAAGATGGTTCTGTTTATCTTTTTAGAATGGATGCAAACATTGCACGCATGCAACAAAGCTCAGCGCTATTAAGCTTACCGAGTTTTGACAGCGATATGCTAAAAACGATGATTATCGATATTATGCGCGAATACGCAGATGAAACGCCATTACCGCCGGGCTCTATGTATATTCGCCCAACGCACATTGGTACTGAGGCTGCAATTGGTAAAGCGGCAGCGCCATCAATGAGCTCACTTTTATACACGTTACTATCGCCAGTAGGTGATTACTTTGCCGGTGGCGCAACTGCACTGCGCGTACTGCTTGAAGAAGATGGCATGCGCTGCGCTCCGCACATGGGTATGGTAAAAAGTGGTGGTAACTACGCCAGTGCTCTAGCACCTATTAGTGCTGCACGAACTAAGTATCAAGCAGATCAAATTTTATTTTGCCCAGGTGGCGACGTACAAGAAACCGGTGCTGCTAACTTTATACTTATTGATGGCAACGAAATTATTACTAAAGCGCTTGATAGCACGTTTTTACACGGTGTAACGCGTAATAGTATTTTAACCATAGCCAAAGATTTAGGTATGACGGTAAGCGAGCGTAACTTTAGCGTTACTGAGCTACTAGAGCGTGCTGCTAAACCAGGTACTGAAGCGGCGCTTTCGGGCACTGCAGCTGTACTAACTGCTGTGGGTACATTTATTCATAACGATAAAGAATACAAAGTAGGTACTGGCGAGCCAGGCCCAACTACTGCGCGCCTTCGCCAAGCATTGAACGATATTCAATGGGGTAAAAGTGAAGACAAGCACGGCTGGTTAACTAAAATCTAATTATAGATTTAATAGCAACTCGCATTAAAAAGCCACCTAATCGGTGGCTTTTGTGTGTTTGGTTACTTTAAGCTGTGCTTATTAGAACTTCATTTCTATTTTACCGTACACGTAGCGTCCGTTAAATCCGTACGGCGAGAAGCTAGAGTAAGCAAATAAACGTGAGAAGGTGGTTACATCGTCAACATTTTCACGGGTTGCATCTGGGTAAACATCAAAAATGTTATTAGCACCTAAGCTAAGCGATACGTTTTCACTAAGCGAGTAGGCGACATCTAAGTCGGTTATCCATTTAGGCTTAAGCACTTCGTTACGTTCTGGGATATCTGAAGGGTCTTGAGTTTCACCGTAACGTGTTGTTCTAAGCGTTGTACGTATGTCGTCGTTAGTCCACGTTGCACTTAAGTTGTACTTATTACGCGGTGTGCTTACTTCAAAGCGACGCAGCTCATTACCAGAGAATAAGTTGTCTTGATCAAACCCAGCGCCTTGTAGTTCTGCTGGTGGGTCGATGATATTTGTTACTTCATTTTTGCCGTAGTTGTAACCTAGGTTAAAGGCTAAATCGCCGTAACCATCGGTTGCTACATTATAAGAAGCTACAACATCAACACCGCGCGTTTTACTGTCAATTGCATTTAAGAAGAAACGACCTTGGTTAGCGCCTGTGCCTTGAAGTAAATCGGCAATAGCATCGCCCGATAAGTTGTTTGATAACACAATGCGGTCATCAATTAATATTTGGTAGTAATCAACCGATAAGCTGAAATTAAAGTCGGTAGACCATGTAAAACCAACGCCGTAGTTTGTTGCTTCTTCAGCATCAAGACCCGGTGAGCCCAGTGCTTTTGCTACATCGCTGCTTGGTGCAAAGGTACCTGTTTCGGTTGGTTCGCCATCAACAAATACAGTGGCTACTGAGGTAAAGTATTGCTGCTGCAAAGAAGGTGCTCTAAAACCAGTAGATACAGAGGCGCGTAGTGCTAGGTCTTCAGTTAATGAATAACGAGTTGCAATTTTACCGTTAAGTGTATCGCCAAAGTCTGAGTAATCTTCATAACGGGCGGCAACCGCTAAATTCCAATCGTCGGTTAGGTAGGTTTCAAGGTCTATATACAAGCTCACGTTGTGGCGGCTATTGTCGCCCTCAGATTCGGGTGTAAACCCTGGGAATACTTGTGCGCCCGCTGCGCCAAATGGGCCATCAATTGGGTCGGTTACTGCGCCTCCTGGGCCAAATGTACCTTGTGCATATGAAGCTTCTTCGCCTGCATCGATTTGGTATCCTTCGCGGCGATACTCAGCACCTACAGCTACACTTACCGAGCTTTCTAAAAAGCTGACGTCTACCTCGCGGCTAAAATCAACGTTTAAAGTAAGTTGATCGTAGGTAAGTGTTCCTGCATCAAAGCTTGTTTGGCTAGTAGGGCCATATGAGGTATTTAAGCTATTTATAACACCAAACTCAAATGCATCTTGACCATATACGGCCGATACATCGTAATTCCATTCACTTACAAAACCTTTAGCGCCAAGTGCCAGTGAAAAGTCATCTATGTCTGAGGTAATAACAGGTAAAAAGCCATCAGGGTACACTTCTTCTATATTACGGTTATCGCTTGCACGGCGATAAAACCCGCCGCCTTCGCCTTCACGTTTGCTGTAAGAGCCAAACGAATATAAATCGACTTCGTTTGTTAACTGGTAACCTGCGTTATAAAACATTGAAAAATCTTCAACATCGCCATTACCAAAGTTATGGTTATACCGATTTACGGTAAGTTCACGTGGGTCAAGCGCGCCATCTACTGAACCGTCATCTATGCGTGCGTAGTTTTCACGGTTATCGTAGTCTGAGCGGTTAGTTGAATGGCGGTCGCGGTATTCTGTTGAAATGTTTAAAAAGCCATTATCACCAAGCTCAAACCCTATATTACCTTGCAGCGTTAATGTTTGACCATCGGTTAAAGAGCGATCGCCCCCTTCGGTAAAGGCTAAATTACCATCACTGCCTTCAGAAACTGATTTTAGCTGTGGTACACCGTCCATTTCGGTTACGTTAGCACCATATATAGCCGCAACTGAACCACCACTGCTGGCACTTTTAAGTACAATATTAATAACACCAGCTATAGCGTCAGAGCCATATTGCGCTGCTGCACCATCGCGTAATACTTCAATACGGGCAATAGCATTTGCAGGTATCGCATTTAAGTCAACCGATGATGAACCACGACCCGTTGAGCCATTTAAGTTAAGTAATGCGTTGCTGTGGCGGCGTTTGCCATTAACAAGCACTAAGGTGTGATCGGGTGCTAAGCCACGAAGCTGAGCGGGGCGTACATGGTCGCTGCCATCAGTAAGTGATGCTTGTGGGAAGTTAAAGCTGGGTAATAAACTGCTAAGTAGGGCATTCGTTTCAGTAAAGCCTGAATTTTTAAGTGCATCTGCACCAATTATATCGATGGGTACTGCGCTGTCTTCTACTGTACGGCCTAATCGGCGAGAGCCAATTACGCTTATTTGTTCGATGTTTTCTTCTGCTTTAGTGTCTTGCTCTGCAGCATTTACGCAGAGCGAACCAAGTAGTGCAGCAGACGCGCTCATTGCGAGTAATATTTGTGGTACCGATTGCTGTAATTTAAATAACGGTTTTCTATTCATGCTGTATTTCCCCATACCCATTGAATTATTTTATTTTTGTACAAAAAGATTAATACCAACCCGCAATAATACTTAATCATTTTTAGGGGCTAAACGTGCCGTTACCTGCGTTAA
>NZ_BADV01000046.1:0-67702 GCF_000238895.1 Pseudoalteromonas sp. BSi20429
GCAGTCGGGTAAAGTGCAATGACATCAGCAGGAATTTGCTCATAAGCTTTAATTGCATCTGCAATTGCAGTATGCGATACACCTTCTATCGCGGCAATCTCTCTATAAGATCCTTTTTTACCTTGCTCAATAAGTTCATTTTTAGTTTGTTGGTATGCTTGGCCAAGCTCCCATAAACTCGGAGCAATGTATTGATCTGAAGATACCGCTAAAATTTTTGCATCTTGATCAGTAAAATCGCTTGAACTAAGTACTAAATAATCTGCGTTACCTAAAATACAGGCCATACGACGACGTGAACCTGCCAGAACTAAACTTTTGTCACCTTGATCCCAAAGTAGCGCAGGATGTTGATTTCGGCCATCTTCACGAATTGCAGGAAGAATGTCTGATACTGACTTTTCGTTTAGAAGTGCCTGTACACGACGATTTTTGCCATATACACCAGTGGTAGATTCAATATCAGCATGTGCGATCACTTTACAAACAAGCGTAATTTGACGAGCAGGGTCGCTCGGTGCAGGCATTCTAATTACATCGCCAGCATTCGCTTGTTCTAGTAATGCATCAAGACTACTGCTGCCTACAGCAGTTGCAAATGGATCTAAGCGGGTGTCATTTTTACGTTTTTTAGCCATTTTTATTTAACATCCTTACTTAGGGGTATTGAGTGTTGATTGAGTTGACTGCCAATTTGAACGAATAAGCATTTCTAGCTCATCGACCACATCTTTAATATTTTCTTGAGCACGCATTAATGACTCACGACTTGCTAAGCTGTCTGATGCTTTTTGATCAAAAATAGTGTTGAAAGACGATGAACTAGCGGTAATCGCGGAGCTGTGATTGATTGGGTAGCTCATTACTTGGCGACCAAATGCACTACGAACATCTTTAACGATATCGCGCTGTGAGTGATTACCTTTCACATAGTTGGTCACTAAAAATTGCATAAAGTCCCAGCCCTCATGGCCAAGTGCTGCAACTGTATGGTAAATCTCACCTAGTCGTTTTAAATATTTGTTATTGGCATCAAAATCTACAGCTTCCGGATGAACAGGAATAAGCATCGCAGTAGAGGCCATTAATGCATTATAAAACATAAAGTTAAGGGTAGGTGCTGTGTCAATTAAGATAATATCAAACTCGTCTTTAACGGGGTCAATTACTTTCTCAAGTAACTTGTGGTAATGGCGAGTTTGCTCATAATTTGAGGTATCTTTGAGCAATGTTGCCGTTTCGTGCTCAAAGTAAAAGTCATCCATACCCGATGGTAATACACGAATATTTGGGATATGCGTTGGTAAAAATGAGTTAGACACAAATTCAGGCCATGTTTCACCCTCGTCTAAATCTATGCAATCGCGCATTAAATCACCAACAGTAATCGGGTCGTGCTCACTTGAAGGAAAAAAGCTTGAAGAAGAGCCTTGTGGGTCTAAATCTATAATACCAATGCGATAACGTTTAATATTTGTAGTTGCAAGCGCTGCCGCTATATTAACCATACTGGTAGTTTTACCGCAGCCACCTTTGAGAGAATTAATTACAATAACTTGCAGTTTGTCATCACCAGTACGATGATCTGGTTTAATGTCCATAATATCGGCCATAGCAAAAATATTTACTAATGTGTAAGCATAGTGACCGTTAGCACCGCGTTTTATATTTAAATCATCGAAGTCGCCATTATCATGACGTCTTTTTAAAGTACGATTATTACAACCTAATAAATCAGCTGCTGCTTTTTGTGTATACGTTCTTAATTCTTTTTCTTCTGATTTAAGATGGGCACGGTAGTGCTGAATACGTCCTTCTAATGATTTTTCAGCAACTTCAGCTGTGGCTTTCAAAAGCCGATAGGTACTTAATGCGTTATTGTTGATAGACATACTTTCTTCCTCAAAGTTAGGCAGTTAGTATAATGTCCATTCAAATAGCTGTAAACAACTATTTAAGACGACATGCATTTTAAAAACAAGACATTTAAAAATATTTTTACACCTTTAATATTGCTTAGTATAAATAAAGAAGTTTAAAGGTGGTTAAATATATAAGGTAATAAAGGTTAAGGGTGTAAAAACAGCACATAACATTATGATTTATATGAATAATGTTTAAAAAAGCAGATCAGGTTTATACTTGGTTAAGATCAGATCTTTATCTACCTGCGGATCAGCTTTTTACTAAGGTCTATTTTAAATATAGAGTTATGCACAGGTTACGCATGAAGTTATGAACAAAAAGAGCCCTGCAGATCAGTTTTTTACTAAGTAAATTATAAAGTTATGCACTAGTCGCAACATAAAAATACGCTTTTAATTAGTATAGATCTGATCTGTACTTGGTACAGATCAGATCTATTCTAACTCGGTAAGGCTTTATCCACAGGGGAATATATTTTTTGGTGTATTTGTCGTGCTTAATTTTAAAATTAAGCCATTGTAATGGACAAAATAACAGCTGAGTTAGTAAAAATTAGATTTGTGATAGTCCAGTTAGTATAAATATGATCTGAAATCGTAAGTAATGTACATCACTTAGTATAATAGTGATCCAAACGTTTTATTTAAAGTCAGATCACTTTTATACTAACTTAAACATTTAACTTTTGTTGCTTAATGTGTTGTTATTAGCTGTCGCAATAAAAATGGAAATAAGAACAATGAGCCGAAAGGTCAACATCTCGGTAGATAACTTGCCCGATACACTTAGGGGCCAAATCCACGGGGTGGAAAGTGCAATAGATAACGAAAGTTTAGCACTATTTACAGACAACAAAGACGTGCGAATTTCTATTGAAAATGCAGCACATGGATTACGTGCATATTCAAACACGTTTAATCACTATGATTTGTGGGGACGCTTTGTTCGCTCGGGCTATAAAAAATTGCCACTTGAAGAAGCGCCTAAAAAAACAATTATTACGCGTAAAATATCTGAAAAAGTAGATGGTATTTTGTACGATGGCGAAATAAAAATAACGCCAGCTGTTGTAAGTACACGCAAAGATGGCGAAGATGTTGAATACCTTGTTTGGCCATCAGATAGAGAAGAAAAAGTAGAGCGAGCACTTATTCGTTTAGCTTCTAAAGGCAAAATAGTTAAAATTAATTTTAAATCCGGTATTCAATACGCGGTTGTTTTTTCTATGAACGAATTAGCACAAGAACTCAAAGCGGTAGGGCAGTCAATGCCATATCCTGCAATAAAAGAGTCACTTGAAGCATTGCAAGGTTCTAAACTTTCATTTAAATATTCGGCAACAGATACTAAAAATTCTGATATAGATGATTCGTTTTACGAGTCAAACATGAACTTTTTATCGTCACTGCATTTTAGTGGCAAAAAAGGTCAGGGTGGCAATGTAAAATGCGTCGCCTGTTTAAATGCATTTGTTCATAACATGATTGATAACCTTGAATACAAAGGGTATTACTTTAATAGCGCACAAGAATTAAAACGTGGATTATCGCGTTGGATGATGCTTCGTTTGTATCACCTTTGGCGTTATGCAGCACCAGGTAAAACGTACCATTTTAGATTACTTTCTATTATGGAAAAATACGGATCTATTTATTCAACTGATGATATTACCGAAAATAAATTAAAAGCACTTCGTCGTGATATGACCACCACAATGAAAGATTTGATTGAAAAAGGTGCAATATCAGAATACAGCATTACAAACGTTAAAGATGACAAAACCGGTAACATTATCGATTACACATACGAAATGCACCCGTCTGATCAGTTTTGCGATGAAATACTTACATTGAACAAACACAATAAACGCATTGAAATCCAAGGCGGTAAACGCATTGTTGAAAATGCCGTGCTGATTGATGAAGATAAAATTGAAGAAATAGTAGAAAAATAATAACCGTTATTTTAAATACTGTACGGATAACTAAAAAGGCCACACTATGTGGCCTTTTTAACATAATGACTACCGCTCAACCTGTTCTAAATATAACCTATCAACCAAAAAATCATACTCGCGCTTACGAGGGTGAGTTTCGGGTTTTTGATAATCAGGTAATATACCTAATTTTACGTCTGGTTCTGGATTAATCAGAATAAAGGGTAATGCAGCACTCACATGATAGCGATTTTGCGCTGTGTATCTCACATTAACCTGTGGACTCACTCGAGTAGGGCGGCGAATTCTAAGTTTTTCCTTTTCGCCTAAACTAGCAACTCGTAATTGTTCTTGAGCTACAAGTGATTGCCATTTTTGTTGATCTATCATTCTTGGATTTCGATAACTGGCCGATTTGTCGAGCATTTCGAGAGCCATTTTTTTAGTAAGCGTTTTAGTTGCGTGTTTGTGCATCCAAGTAAACCTAACCGAAAATGGCGATTCGCTTTCACTATGAATTTTACGATATGCAGCAAGCGTTATTAAATTTGGTATAGCATTGTGAACTGCTTCAAATCGAGCATCGTTGCTATCAATAGCTAAAATACATTCTTTAAACGTAGTTTTAGCTTTATTTACTTGAGCTATACGATTATTTAAAGCGTGTTTATCTGCATTTTTAATGACGAGCAAACCAGGGTGTCTTTTTAAAACACGACTGCTTAATCCTGATTTTTTATACATGTCTGAAAAAGAGTTTAGGATTGCTTTTTGAGCAGGTACTCCAGTGATTTTAGAAACAAGTATAGATTCTGGAACTTTACTCTCATCGAGACTACTTACATCTGGTAATTGATAATATTCCGCTTTGGAGAATTCACACTCTTTTAGTTCTTCAATCAACCTCAAAGTTAATTCGTCCATTAAATCAAACTGACTTCTAATTTGTACCTTAGTAACCATTACACACCTCAAAGAACACATCTTACTAGCCTTATATTATTACATGCACTTTGCTTTGTCTAAATAAATAATAAATAGTACTCGGGGCTTATACTTATATAATAAGTAAACTAAGTATGATGTGTTCTTTAGGAGGGATACATAAATGAAGAAAGATTGAAACTCCTTACTAATTCATATGACATTGGAGTATTTACTTTGTCGTATACAAAAAGGCTTAACGCCAAGTGCTAGATTATCTAAGTAGTAGGTGGTAAAACTAAGTTTAGAAAAATGAGTTAAGCGGAGTTATATAATTTCATATATTTATCTAACCGTCTTAGCATTCATTATTATTTATAATTACTGACTCATATTACACCGTGTTGGCAGTATGGTGACAGGCTAAAGGTTACAATGACTACAAATGCTTTTTGATATCAGTTCCTCTTTAAAGATACTTCTAGCAGTGGGGGCTTTAATCATGGTGAACTGTTAAGTAACACTATCACTTTGAAGAGAAAACTTAATGGCCTACCACACCTTTGAGTTGTAGCACTTGTGAATATAGTCCAGCATACGAGTGCTATACAAGACTATGCCTCTAGGTTTTAAAGCGCAGATAAATGATCACCACAAACGCTCATATCATACATTAAGGTCTGCACATAGCATTTGATAGCTTTTAATTAATTACCCGCGTAAAGTTAAGATTACAGAAGCAACCATTTAAGTATGATGTGTTCCTAGCTAAATTATGTATAACATCCCCTTATGTACTATTTATTCTCAATGCGTTAAAATTGTAAATAGTTAGCTCTAAGCTCATGTATTTAAACACTTTAGTTTCTTCGAAATAAAACTAAAGTGTATGTTATATAACCACCTAGGTTAAGTAAGATTACTATTATACTTAACTCATAACTAAATAATTGGAAAATAGTGAATTTAGTCCTTGAACATAGGGGCCTGCATACGTTAATTTCTTCTTATCAGGTAATGTAGGAATGAGGAAAAATTATGCAATCGTGGAACCCAAATAGCTGGAGAGAGCTGCCAATACTGCAGCAGCCACAGTACCCAGATCAAGAAATACTTAAATCAGTAGAAAGCCAATTAAAAACGGCACCACCTTTAGTTTTTGCTGAAGAAACAAGAAGCCTATTCAAACAACTTGAAGATGTGTGCGAAGGGCGTGCTTTTTTACTTCAAGGTGGTGACTGTGCAGAATCATTTAGCGATTTTAATGCCGCTAACATTCGCGATACATTCAAAACAATCTTACAGATGGCTGTTGTATTAACTTACGGCGGTAAATGCCCTGTAGTTAAAATAGCGCGCATGGCTGGTCAATACGCTAAACCTCGTTCAGCAGACTTAGAAACAATTAATGGCGTGTCTTTACCATCTTACCGTGGCGACATTATTAATAATATCGAGTTTACAGAAGAAGCACGTATACCCGATCCACAACGCTTAATGACTGCATACCATCATAGTGCCGCTACGTTAAACTTATTACGTGCTTTTGCACAAGGTGGCCTTGCCGA
This sequence comes from Pseudoalteromonas sp. BSi20429, assembly GCF_000238895.1. Classification (NCBI taxonomy): domain Bacteria; kingdom Pseudomonadati; phylum Pseudomonadota; class Gammaproteobacteria; order Alteromonadales; family Pseudoalteromonadaceae; genus Pseudoalteromonas; species Pseudoalteromonas sp. BSi20429. The sequence goes on from NZ_BADV01000046.1 coordinate 6,355, forward strand.
TCTTCACCAGGTAAACCGTTGGAACATGGGCTTTGTTGCTGCAAATCCACTTAAAGAAAAATACCAACAACTTGCTGATAAAATTCAAGACGCACTAGAGTTTATGGAAGTGTGCGGAATTAACTCTACAATTGCGCCAAGCTTAAAAGAAACCGATTTATACACTTCTCACGAAGCGTTACTACTTGGTTACGAAGAGGCGCTTACTCGTCGCGACCACTTATCTGGTGATTGGTACGATTGTTCTGCTCACTTTGTTTGGATTGGTGAACGTACTCGTCAACTAGACCATGCACATATTGAGTTTTTTAAAGGCATTAAAAACCCAATTGGTGTTAAAGTTGGCCCAGGTATGGACCCAGATGACCTAATTCGTTTAATTGATGCATTAAACCCAGATAACATTCCTGGTCGTTTAACGCTAATTACGCGTATGGGTGCAGATATACTTCCTGAAAAACTTCCAGCATTAGTAAGAAGAGTTCAACAAGAAGGCTGCAAAGTAATTTGGAGCTCAGATCCAATGCACGGTAACACTGAAAAAGCGACATCAGGTTACAAAACACGTAACTTCGACAATATTATGCGCGAGATCAGTCAGTTCTTCGCTGTACACAAAGCTGAAGGTTCATACGCAGGTGGTGTTCACCTAGAAATGACAGGCCAGCACGTTACAGAGTGTACAGGCGGTGCTTACGGTTTATCTGACGATGACCTAGCGCAGCGTTACAAAACACAGTGTGATCCACGCCTTAACGCCGACCAAGTATTAGAGTTAGGCTTTTTAGTAGCTGATTTACTAAAAGACGCACGTAAATAATATTTGTTAATACTAAAAAACCGCTTAGTTGCGGTTTTTTTTTTTAATTTTATTAGTAAGTTAGTACTTACGTCGCTCCAAGTCTGTTTCTATCAATATTTTTGCAGATATTTCTTCAACAGAATGATGCGTAGAATTAAAGTAAGCAATTTTATGACGCTTATACAACATTTCCACTTCGCGAACCTCAATACGACACTGTTTAATTGAAGCATACTTAGAGTTCGCCATACGTCGATGCCTAATAGCCGCAAGTCTCTCAGGGTCAATCGTAAGTCCAAATAACTTATGTTTATAAGGGACTAAACATTTAGGCAAACCTTCATTGTCTAAATCTTCTTCTGTAATAGGGTAGTTAGCCGCTTTAATGCCGTACTGCAGTGCCAAGTATAAGCTTGTGGGTGTTTTACCACTTCTACTAACGCCAATTAAAATGATGTCTGCTTCAGAAAAGTTTTTAATATTTCCGCCATCATCATTCATAAGAGCATAATTAACGGCATCAATTCTAAAATCATAACTTTTTTCGTGGATAGAATGCGTACGATGCATTTTAGGAACTGGGGCTACATTGAGTTCTTTTTCTATTTTTTCGCTATATGTAGTTAAAAAGTCATACGTGACTGCATCAGCCGATTTTATAATTTCACTTAAATTGTGATTAACAAAAGTAAAAAAAACAAATGGCTTTTCGCCTGTTTTTGCAGCGGTTGCATTAATTAATGCTTTAATTTCGTGCGCTTTTTCTTCAGTTTCTACAAATGGAATTGTTTTATGATTAAAATCGATAGGAAACAACGACAAAGTCGCATGCCCAAACACCTCTGAAGTAATAGCTGTTCCATCTGATATATAAAAAGCAGTTCTCATAATTAACCTTTTTATTGCGTTTAAATCCCTAAAATGGGTTTCTCACGGTTTACGTGAGGACTATTGCCAGTGTAGAATGATGATGACCTTTATAAAAGGTTTTCTTTCTTAACTCTCACAGTTAGACCTACAATTTGTTTTTTTTGGAGAAAGATCCGTGCAAGAATACGTTCTCTGGTATCAAGAGCTTGGTATGCAAGATGTTCCTCGAGTTGGCGGTAAAAACGCTTCACTTGGCGAAATGATTTCAAACCTAGCAAACGCTGGTGTACAAGTACCGGGTGGTTTCGCAACTACCGCAGATGCTTTTAATGAGTTTTTAGATCAATCAGGACTCACAGCAAAGATTCACAACATCCTAGATACACTTGATGTTGATGATGTAAATACACTCGCTAAAGTCGGTGCCGATATCCGCCAATGGATAATCGACACACCATTCCAACCAAACCTAGATCAAGCCATTCGCGACGCATATAGCCAACTTCATGGCGATACTGCAGCAGATGTATCATTCGCAGTACGTTCATCAGCTACCGCTGAAGATATGCCAGATGCATCATTCGCAGGCCAGCAAGAAACTTTCCTTAACGTTGTTGGTATCGATTCAGTCATGGTCGCTATTAAACACGTATTTGCTTCATTATTTAACGACCGTGCAATCTCGTATCGTGTTCACCAAGGTTACGATCACCGTGGTGTGGCCCTATCAGCAGGTATTCAGCGCATGGTACGTTCAGATAAATCAGCATCTGGCGTAATGTTTAGCATTGATACAGAGTCTGGTTTTGAAGACGTTGTATTTATTACATCAAGCTACGGCTTAGGTGAAATGGTTGTACAGGGCGCAGTTAACCCTGATGAGTTTTATGTTCATAAACCAACACTCCTTAAAAATAAACCTTCAGTAGTACGTCGTAACATTGGTTCTAAAGCCATTCAAATGATTTACTCAGAAGATAAAGCACACGGTAAGCAAGTAGACATCGTTGATGTTGCCCCTGAGCTTTCAAATAAATTTTCGATTACAGATGAAGAAGTGCAAGAACTTGCCAAGCAAGCTGTAATCATCGAAAAACATTACGGTCGTCCTATGGACATCGAATGGGCAAAAGACGGTAACGACGGCAAACTATATATAGTTCAAGCACGTCCAGAAACTGTACGCTCAAACGAAGACTCTAACGTAATGGAACGCTTTCAATTAAATGGTACAAGCAACGTTGTTGTTGAAGGCCGTGCAATTGGTCATAAAATTGGTAGCGGTGTTGTTCGTGTTCTTGATTCAATCAAAGAAATGGATCAGGTACAAGTAGGCGACATTTTAGTAACCGATATGACCGACCCTGATTGGGAACCAATCATGAAACGTGCAGCAGCGATTGTTACAAATCGTGGTGGACGTACGTGTCACGCGGCAATCATTGCACGCGAACTTGGTATTCCAGCTGTTGTAGGGTGTGGTAACGCAACTGATTTAATTAAAGCGGGACAAGAAGTAACAGTATCGTGCGCCGAAGGCGATACCGGCTTTATTTACGAAGGTATTTTAGATTTTGAAATACTAACGTCACGCGTTGATAAAATGCCAGAACTACCAATGAAAGTTATGATGAACGTGGGTAACCCCGATCGTGCATTTGACTTTGCACGCTTACCGCATGCAGGTGTTGGCCTTGCGCGAGTTGAATTTATTATCAACCGTATGATTGGCGTTCATCCTAAAGCGTTATTAAATTTTGATGCTCAAACAGATGCATTAAAAGCAGAAATTACTGACATGATTGCCGGTTACGAATCACCAGTAGAATTTTACATAACAAAACTGGTTGAAGGTATTTCTACTCTAGGGTGTGCATTTGCACCAGAGCGTGTAATTGTTCGTATGTCTGATTTTAAATCAAACGAATACGCAAACCTAGTTGGCGGTCAGCAATACGAGCCAGAAGAAGAAAACCCAATGATTGGTTTTCGTGGTGCAGCCCGTTATATCTCTGAAGACTTCCGCGATTGTTTTGCACTAGAATGTGAAGCTATAAAACGCGTAAGAAACGACATGGATATGGCTAACATAGAAATCATGATCCCATTCGTACGTACCCTTGAAGAAGGCAAACGCGTAATTGAATTACTAGAAGAACATGGCCTTAAACGCGGCGATAATGGTCTTAAAGTAATCATGATGTGTGAGCTACCTTCAAATGCATTACTTGCAGATGAATTTTTAGAAATGTTTGATGGTTTTTCTATCGGCTCTAACGATTTAACACAGTTAACGCTTGGTCTTGATCGTGATTCAGGTTTAATCGCACATTTATTTGATGAGCGTGACCCTGCAATTAAAAAGCTACTTTCTATGGCAATTAAAACAGCTAAAGCAAAAGGAAAGTACGTAGGTATTTGTGGCCAAGGTCCTTCAGATCACGAAGATTTTGCTGCATGGTTAGTAGAGCAGGGTATTGACTCTGTTTCACTAAATCCAGATACAGTAATAGAAACATGGTTATACCTAGCTAAAAAATTAGCAAAGTAATAAATATGTAAGCTATAAATAGGTAAGCTATAAATAGGTAAGCTATAAATAGGTAAGCTATAAATAGGTAAGCTATAAAATGCCAGCAATAAATTGCTGGCATTTTTTTATACTCAATTAAAAGTAAATTAACGGGCTAATTTTTTATCTAAATAGGCACATGATTTAGTTAACGCCTTTTGACAAAATGATAAGTAATGTCGCGCCTTAGGATAGTAAAACGAAAAACACAATAAACCCGCCATAAAAAATATAAGCGATGGGCCAGGGACGATCGCAAAAAATAATCCTAGCAAAATAAATAACACGCCACTGATCTGTAATAGTAATTTTTTCATATAAAACACCTCATTACTTGTTAGTATGAGTATAATTTAAGCTGCATTAAAATCGACTAAAAGAGTGTTACAAACTGTAAAATCTTCAATTTCTATTCGCCATCACCATGATATAATTAGTCAAATGCCCTAAAATATCGCCGTCATGATAGCAACAATTACACAGCAAGATGCCGCGACAGAACTTGTCGCAAACTACCTAAATACCATTGCAAACCAAGGTTTTACCGGAGATACCGACGCAAGTTATGCAACGCGTATTACCGCTTCAACCGATAACAGTGTGTATCAGCAAATACCGCAAGGTGTTATTTTTCCAAAAAGTGAAAAAGATATTCAGCTCGCATTGCAAACAGCATCTCGCGACCCGTTTTTATCATTAACTTTTGGTCCTCGTGGCGGTGGAACAGGCACTAACGGACAATCGTTAACACCTGGTATTGTTGTAGATTTGTCTCGCTATATGCGCGAAATCCTCGAAATAAATGTAGAAGAAGGCTGGGTACGCGTTCAAACCGGCGTAATAAAAGATCAACTTAATGACTTCTTAAAACCTTATGGCTTTTTCTTCTCACCCGATTTATCTACCAGTAACAGGGCAACTATTGGTGGCATGATAAGTACTGACGCATCGGGGCAAGGCTCGTTAGTTTACGGTAAAACGAGCGATCATGTTTTAGGGCTAACAACTTATTTAGTTGATGGCACACCTATGTGTACCTCCCCAATAGACATCGACAAAGCACAAATTATAGCTAATCAAGACTCATTAATTGGCAGTTTATATAAAACAGTTTTAGATATTTCAATTAATGAACGCGCTGCTATTTTAGCTAAGTTTCCACGGTTAAATCGTTTTTTAACCGGCTACGACCTAGAGCATGTGCTAAGTGATGACTTACTTACCTTTGACATGAGCCGACTAATAACGGGTTCAGAAGGCTCATTAGGTATAGTAACTGAAGCAAAATTAAACCTAACGCCTATTGCCGAATTCAAAACGCTTATTAATATTAAGTATGATAGTTTTGACTCAGCACTTCGTCATTCACCATTTTTAGTCGATGCACGTGCAACATCGGTAGAAACCGTTGATAGCAAAGTTTTAAACTTAGCGCGTGAAGATATCATTTGGAATTTAGTATCGGACTTAATAACCGACGTACCAAATAAAGATATGCAAGGCCTTAACATGGTCGAGTTTAATGCAGTATCAAACGATGATATAAAAGACAAAGTAGACACGCTTTGTAAGCTTCTAGATGAATGCGTAAAAAATCAAACTAATGGCGTTATTGGTTATCAGTTAACCAGTGATAAAAGCGATATACTAAAAATTTACGCAATGCGTAAAAAGTCAGTGGGTTTATTAGGTAATGTAAAAGGCAGCCAAAAACCTCTCGCCTTTGCAGAAGACACCGCTGTACCGCCTGAAAATTTAGCAGATTATATTGTCGAATTTAGAGCATTACTCGACAGTCATAATTTACAGTATGGTATGTTTGGCCATGTTGATGCGGGCGTTTTACACGTACGCCCAGCACTTGATATGTGCGACCCAGAACAAGAAAAACTACTTAGAACTATTTCAGATCAGGTCGTAAAACTAACCGCTAAGTACGGCGGTTTAATGTGGGGCGAGCACGGTAAAGGTTACCGTAGTGAATATAGCCCTGAGTTTTTTGGTGAGCATTTATATACGCAACTTCGAAAAATAAAAACAGCTTTCGATCCTAACAATCGCATTAACCCCGGTAAAATATGTACTCCTATCGATAGTGAAGACTCACTAGTTAGTGTAGATGGACAAAAGAGATCGCACTTCGATAAGCAAATATCAATAGAAGTTAAAACCAGTTTTAACAATGCAATGACCTGTAATGGTAATGGCATATGCTTTAATTACGATGAAAATTCACCTATGTGTCCATCGTATAAAGTAACTGGCGATCGCCGTAATTCACCAAAAGGACGCGCAAGTTTAATGCGTGAATGGCTTCGTCTGCAAGAGTCAAAAAATGTAGATTTGCTCGAAGTAGAAAAGCAACTTAACAAAGGTGAAGTCATTACCTGGTGGGAACGTTTTGTTCATAGCCGCGAAAAACGAAAAGGTATTTACGACTTTTCTCACGAAGTAAAAGCGTCAATGGATGAATGTTTAGCGTGTAAGGCATGTACAACTGCATGCCCAATTAAAGTAGATGTACCCACTTTTCGTTCGCGCTTTTTAAATTATTATCATAGTTATTATGCACGCCCGCTAAAAGATTACCTTGTTGGTAACATAGAAAATAGCGCGCCATTAATGGCAAAGTTCGCTAAAGTTATAAATCCAATTGTTAAAACATCATTAGTTAGTAATGTTATTAAAAAAACGGTTGGCTATGTTGATACACCACAGTTAAGTATTCCTGCGCTTTCGAAGCGTATTACTAAAGCACAAAAATTTGATTTTGATTTATTAAATAAATTAAATGCAGAGCAACAAAGTGAATATGTATTAATAGTACAAGACCCATTTACGAGCTTTTACGAAGCGGAATTAGTAGAAAGTTTTATTACTTTAATAACCCAACTTGGCAAAAAACCAATGCTATTACCTTTTAAACCAAATGGTAAACCGCAACACGTAAAAGGTTTTTTGCATGAATTTAAAGTTACAGCTAAAAATGCAGCCGAGCTTTTAAATAAATTAAATGATATTAATGCACCGTTAGTCGGTTTAGATGCGTCACTCGTTATGTGTTATCGCGATGAATATAATACAATTTTAGAAAATAACCGTGGCGAATTTAATGTGCAGCTTGCTCATGAATGGCTAGAAACACAATCGTTTAAATCACTAAGCGCAAAGCAAAATACAGATACCGAATTTACATTACTGAGTCATTGTACTGAAACAACTGCGCTGCCAAAAGCAGCAAATGTATGGCAAACAATTTTTAATGATATTGGTTTAACATTAAAAACAACAAATACAGGTTGTTGTGGAATGGCGGGAACTTATGGCCACGAAGCACAAAATCAAGATAACTCACGTGCGCTTTACGAAATGAGCTGGAAACCAATCGTTGATAAAAATAAACCTGAGCAACTTTTATCAACTGGATTTTCATGTCGTAGCCAAGTAAAACGTTATGAACAATTTAAACCAAAACACCCAATTGAATTACTAGCACAGGTTCTTAAATAACTTTATAAAATAAGATCACTTAAATAATAGTACTTAAATAAGAGTACTTAAATAGTTTTATCTAAATACAAATTTAGTAAATTATTTATTAAATACAAAAAGGCGCAACGATTAATTTCATCAGTGATGAAAATAACCGTTACGCCTTTTTTAATACGTATTCTTAATTTACCTAGTTTAAATAATTATTTTTTAACAAAACTATCAGCAATAGGTTTAGTGCTAATACCGTGTATAAATACACTAAACAGAATAGTCGTCATTGCTATTGTCGCTATTTGATATTTGTTTTCTATTTGCGTATCTATCACCATCAATGTAAAAACAATTGATGCCAGTCCTCTTGGTCCAAACCACGCAAATGTAAAACGCTCTTTAATACTCAGTGCCGTAAACTGCAGAGACAGCATAACTGGAATTATTCTAATCAATGTTGTACTTAACAATGCGTAAATTATAATTTCAGTATTTAACTTAGGAATAACTAAGTAAGCACAAACAAACCCGAACAAGCACCAAATCATTAACGATGTGAAATCTGCGATATGCTCTGAGTCTTCAATTAATTCTGTTCTAACTTCTTCGGTCGAAAATTTATCAAATAATAAGCCTGCAATAAACACCGCAATAAAACCACTGCCATGAAAATACTGAGTTATAGAAAACACAGCCATAGCAAAACCAAGTAATAAAAACGGACTGGTATTTTGTGCAAAGTAATGACGTTTCATTGCAAAGTTTAAACTCGGTATAAAAACAGCAATACTTGTAATAGCTATTAATAAAGCCAAGCCAAGCTCTCGTCCAAACACACTTAATGTTTGTGTTGCGGTAATAGCTGAATCAGGATTTTTAGCGAGTAATATAAATATTAAAAATATGGGTACGCATAATCCATCGTTCAAACCACTTTCAGTATTTATTCCTTCGCGTATTTTTTCAGGCACTTGTGTACTTGCTAGTAACCCTTTACTTAATGCCGCATCGGTAGGTGTTAAAATAATAGCGAGCAACGCTGCTTGAATAAGTGAAAGCTCAGCAAAGAAAAATAAAGCAACAGCAATACCAAGTAACAAAGTTAAGGGTAGGGCAACAAACAACAGTAAACTAGGATACTGAAAACTATGCCTTAATACACTCAACTTTGATTTAGCTGCATCAGAAAATAAAAAAATACTTAGCGTAAGCTCTATAAATGGTAATAAAAGATCAACGCCTTCTTTTATTTTATGCCCTTCGTTGGGTAGCATTAAAGCTAAACATATTCCGCCAACAACAAAAAACATAGGGCCTGTTACTTCTGTTTTTTCTAACTGGCGAAGTGTTAAAGAATAAATTAAAAATAATCCGCCTATAAATGCTATTACTAAATACTCCATTAAATTTTCCTTTTAAGTCCTGACTTTGCTCGCTCTTTAATATTTGTTTGAATATAAATTTGATCGGTAGTCGCAATTTTAGAATGACCTAAATCTTCTGACAAATGTTTAAGCGGTCTGGTTTGCGCATCATGTGTGGCACCAGTATGACGAAGCCAATGTGCAGTTGCAGCGCCAAGTTGTTCAGCATCATCTTTAAAACCATCATCAAGTAATGATTGCTGTGCATAATCAAAACTTTGTTGAACTAAACGCCTAATTTGCCTTACGGTCATACCACCTTGCCCGCGAATTTTATGAACCAAAGGATCTGATTCATCAACACGGGGAAGGGCAGGTAAACCTCTGTATAGTCTATAACGTTTTAAATATTCAACAAAATCATCGCTTAAGGTTACATCTCGTAATTTATTACCTTTTCCCATTATACGTAAAAACCAAAAACCATCATTATCTTGCCAAAAATGAGACATCACCGGCGACCATTGTGGGCGCTCAGATAATTCTGAAATTCGTAAATAAAGACCTTTTAAGCAGGCAAGCGTAAATAAGTTTCGCTCTAAATCAGGGTTATGTTCGCATAAATCACGCGTTACACCAAAAACGTATTCCCATTGAATATCGCTTAATGTGTCTGGAATTTGAATTTGTGATTGAACAACTAAGTACGGACTATTTTTTTTAACAACAGGGACAAAGTTAGCAAATGTTTTTTCTTCTAGTAAGGCAAACTTATAAAACACATTTAATGCTGTAAACATAGACGATAAAGTTTGCTGACTAGCAATGGATTCTTTAAGCATAAAAGGGCGCCAATTTTGGTTTAATCGACGAATTCCTTGTTCATCTTTATAACGCCATTGCACTGAAGTTGCAGCCCATGCTTTATCGGGTTCGACCATAAAATCAACGTAAGCTTCAATATCTTCGCGTTTTAAATCGAATACTGATTTTTCTGCGATTAACCACGACCATAAATAAAAGCGTTCAAGCTCATTTCGAAAACGACTATAAGTGGCTTCTGACTTTCGGCCATAAACATATAAAAACTGATACAAGAATGTCAGATCAGCTTTTGATTCAGTTACAGTCAAGCCAATTTCCTGTATAAAGGATGCAAGTTCTGGGTATTCTGAATTGAGAGTACCGTCATCTAGATGGGCAATTTGATATCTTAATTGTTTTAACGTATCAACCAAAGCAACAAGCATAATGTATAAATATTCAATTAAATAATAGACTTACAGAATAACGTTAAAGTCCGATACTGTCTAGTATTGGACATAGTAAAGCTCTAATTATTTTAATACCGTGATTATTCTATGGTTGTTGGTTGCTATATCTTATTAAGGAAAACATTATGAAAAAACTAATTATACTAAGCGTACTTGCTTTAACAGTTGCATTAACTGGGTGTGCTACTACAGGTAGTGCATCACCAAGCGAAAAACGTTCACTTGTACAAAGTATGAAAGCAAACACATTAGATAAATTATACGCTGAAAAACCTGATGTTAAAAAACAAATAGCTAACTCTGCTGGTTATGCTGTATTCGATAACGCAAATGTAAATGTAGTGCTTGCTAGCTTTGGCGGTGGTTACGGTGTTGTTAGAAATAATCTCACAGGTAAATCGACTTACATGAATATGGGCGAAGCCGGTTTAGGACTTGGTTTAGGCGTTAAAGATTTTAACGTTGTAATGGTTTTTCATAACCAAGCTGCACTAAATAGATTTATTGAACATGGTTGGGCATTTGGCGGAAACGCTGATGCAGCAGCAAAATATGAAGATAAAGGCGGTGCACTAGTTGCCGAAGCGATTGCAGATCAAGTTACTGTATATTCTGTAACCGAAAATGGCCTTGCACTACAAGCTGTATTAAAGGGAACTAAGTTTTGGGTTGATTCAGAGCTTAATTAACCACAAAATTACTCTCCTAAAAGCGAGCTGGTTTGTATAATCACGCTCGCTTTATTAAAACCCAACCAATTTAACATAACGTAATTTATGAGTGATCTCTTATACCGCAAATGCGGGGGCACTATTTGACTGGTTAGAACAATGCCCGCAGCGCTAATCTTTTTAAAATATCCGTCCATATTTTACTTTCTTCTTTAGTTTTTGATTTCTCAATTGCTAAATTTAATAAAGCTTTTTTTGATTCGAATAAAAATTAACTATTTCAGAGTGTTCAATACATAGTTAAAGATAAGCTATGTATTTAACATTCAGATAAAATTATTGGTTCTCTGTTGTATTAAATTCATTTGAAATTATGAAAGGAATTTTTGAGTTAAAATACTCAACGTCATTTTCTTCAAAACCAAGTTCACTCAATTTATTTCTAATTTCACTACTTGGTATTCCAATTTTTTTCATATCTGAAATCAGCTTATAAATCGATTTTTGACTTGAACTTACTTCCTTCATGTTCTCATCTTTATATAATTTAGTATTTTTTTCTAAGTTATAAACTCGATTAGATAAATTCCGTGTATGTTTTAATATTTCACTTAAAATATCTTGTTCACTACGTGGAACTATCTCTTCCTCTAATGGGTTTTCTAATAAACATTTATCAAATTCAGAAATGAATTGTGGCCAGTAAGTATCGAACACTTTTTCTAATACATTTAATTCTAACGATTTCTCGTTTAAACAATCATTCACTGTACGAATTAAACTCCACACGCTATCTCTTTCTGGGAGAGTATGATTAAATTGCGCCAAAGGATCTTTAATATCTTGAGGCTGCAGATCTATTAAAAATGTGCAAACGCGACTAGTTTTAAGCCCTTTAGCTAAAGCTCCAGTTTCAAAAAGTATCCATGGATTATTCTTATTTTCACTAGTTAAGCAAATTATTCCAACAGAAATATCTTTTAGTTTTTCTGATATTTCTGTATACCAAAGCGCTCCACGGTCTATATCCCTTGTTGATATCCACGGGTCTGATGCTTGTAAAACACATTTAATCCAGTCGCTTAATATTTCAGCTACTGCTTTACTTCTATGACCAGACCAACTTATAAATATTTTCATATTTAATTCCCTTTAAGTTTTATTTAGATTATTTAATTACATAGATTGTATACTAAATTATTAATTCATTATTTAATTTTTTTTCAAACGCCTCAGCCAACTTTTCAGTTTCACTAAAAACGGTATTCCAATATTTAATACGCGTGTCTGCATCAAGATCGGTAAAGTCATTTCTATCTGGGATTTTTCCGTAAGGTAAGCTTGCTATAAATTCTTTTGATGGAGTGATCATCACCACATTATCGTAATTAAGTGGTGATACTTTACGTTTTAAATTTTTATCGAACCACCCTGCTTTTGGCTCGCTATTAAAATGCGGATATAAAATTAAGCCTGGATTATTAATTTTTAAATCAAAGTGGTAATCAATTATTCCGCCATCGCGATACATGCCTTGTGGCGAACCTGCAATATTTTTTATGCCTTGCATAACAAGTGGTATTGAGCCCGATGCAAGTAAGGCATCCTTTAAATTAGTTTGGCTAAGTGTTATGTTTTGGGTTTTAAAATTATAGCTATCTGTTATTGATAAGTTACTGTTTGGCGCGCCAAAAATAAATCGCTCGTACTGCAAGCCTAATAATTTTCGGTTAATACGGTTTAGCATATAACTTTTTGATAAACCCATTAGCTGTATTAATTTATTTTCGCTAGCAATAAAGCCATTTGATTTAGCCACTATAAAATGCGCTTTAAACACGTGGTTATTTATAATTTCAGTTACGCCGTTATCGCCAAAAACATCTTCAAGTAATGCGCGCGCTTTTATTGTAATTTCATTTGGTGTTGGTTTATTACTTGAGTATCGGGTTTGCGAATACGATTTTGCTAAGCGCTCAATTGCTGCAACGGGATCATTTTGTGCAAAACACGCAGAACGAAATGCCCCAGCAGATGAGCCGATTAAATTAAGTGGTTGGGTACGGTTTTTAAAAAATTCACCAAAAATATATTTATCTAAGCCAAATAATGTAAACCATTTAGGACCGCCGCTTGCACCTAAAAAAGAGGTGAAAAGTTCAGGTTTAAAGCCCTGTTCGTTAATAATTTTAGCCGCTGTTTTCCCTGCGTGAATCTCGATCATCTAAAAAATTGTGCCTTTTATTTTGGTTGCTTCAGTTATTTTCACAACACTGAAAGTGAATAATTATGCAAAATAAAAAGCGGTTTTATGTTGCCATAAAACCGCTTTAAAATTCTAAACTGATATTAAAATACGTGAACTAGTCCCAAATGCCGTCTTCGCATTTACCCTGTACTTTTACATCTTTTACTTTAAATTCGGGCTCTAAACCTTTGTCTCTTTGTGCGTGGTAATCGCTCGTAACAGACAAAATAGTCGGCGTTAACAGTATAATAGCGATAACGTTAACCACTGTCATTAACCCTAAGGCAATATCGGCTAAATCCCAGACTTCTTTTAAGGTCGCCGATGCGCCCCACAACATCATTGATAAATAAAGCAAAGTGTAAATGCCGCGCCCTACTTTGTTGTCGAGCTTAAATAAGTGCAAGTTGCTCTCTGCATAGGCGTAGTTTGCCACTACCGATGTAAAAGCAAATAAGGTAATAGCGGCTGCTACAAAATAAACACCACCTTGTGCTAAATGAGCGGTCATCGCGCTTTGTGTTAAACGAATGCCTTCCATTTCACCGCTTATGTCTATATCGGCTAATAAAATGATCACTGCGGTACAGCTACACAGTACTATTGTATCGAAAAATACGCCTAGCATTTGTATGTAACCTTGCGTTACTGGGTGATTAGGAATTGGGCTGGCACTTGCTGAAGCATGCGGAACACTACCTGCACCGGCCTCATTAGAATATAAACCACGTTGAATACCGTTTTTAATGGCTGCGCCCATTGCACCCGCTCCGGCTTCTTGTAAACCAAACGCCGATAAAAATATATCTTTAAGCATGGCAGGTACTTGCGTGAAATTTATAATCGTAATAATAACGGCGGCAAGTACAAACACAATGCCCATTATTGGCACAACACGCTCTGCAAATCGGGCAATTGCTTTAAAGCCACCGAGTATAATTGAGCCGGCTAGTACGGTAATAACCAGGCCTGAATAAAATGTAGGAATTTCAAACGCGTAATTAAGTGCGTCGGTAATTGTGTTAGTTTGCATTGCGCTAAACGTAAAGCCGTAACCTAAAAACAAACACGCGGCAAACACAATTGCAAACGCCCGACTACCCAAACCTTGTTGAATATAATACGCAGGGCCGCCTCTAAACTCGCCGCCACTATCGCGCACTTTATATACTTGCCCAAGTACGCTTTCAGCAAAGCCTGTAGCCATACCCAATATGGCTATTACCCACATCCAAAATATAGCTCCGCTGCCGCCAAGTGAAATTGCCACTGCCACACCGGCTAAATTACCGGTACCTACTCGTGCGCAAAGCCCTGTACACAACGCTTGGAATGATGAAATGTCGTCTTTTTTACATTTGCTACTGCCTTTTAAAAGGCTAAACATATGTTTAAATTTAAGTATTTGAATTGCTTTTAGTCGTACCGAAAACCATATACCTGTAAACAAAAGTATATAAATAAGTACCTGACCTTCTCCCCATAAAAGATTGTTTACACTTTTGACGACGGTATCGAACATTACTAATCCCTTTTTATTTTATACTTTTACTTTATGTTAGCACCGACTTTAAACTCTTCATGTAGCGCTACTCAACTTTAAAACTCCAGCAGCTCATTATGCGTTAAACATAATAGTGTTTAAGTTTGGCTTTACCCGATAGTGAAGTGTGTATTGGTGTTTAATAATCTGTAAGCAAGCACATCCAACATTGAATTTTATTTCTATAAATATGAATAATAAATCACACCTACACTTTATATTGATTAGTTAAAAAATCAATAATATCTTTTTAAGATTCAGTATTTTATTTTGCGCATAGGTGCGGGATGCAATAGTTTTTATTTTGATGCAGTAAGGTTTATATGAGGCGTAATGAGGATTAAGAATGGCAAAAAAATAGCGCATAAAGTTATGCGCTTTTTTGTAATTATATTTAATTAGTTATAGCTGTATTGTGTAGGTGCACTGTAATGGTTGTTGCTGTTAATCTGTAAATTTTGCATTGCTAAGTATGAGCGACCGGCATCTAAGCCTAATTTATGATCAAAACGTAAATCGTTATTTGAACTACCTAATAATTTGCTATGCAGTTTTTCGTCTGCAAAAATTTGTATTATTTCTACATCACTTGGTGGGTTTGCAATAAACTCAAGCTCATCTAAATACGCTTTCTCGTGCTGTATTAAGTAGTCCAATGTTTTTGGACAATAGCCTGATGCTATAGCAAATGATCTTAGCTTTTGTACCCATGCAGATTGCGCTTGAAAATTAGCGTCAACCGTTCTTATTACAATAATTTTACGAGCGCCTCGGTTGTAAGCTTCACGCACTGGTAATGGAGCGGCTAAACCGCCGTCTAGATAAAAATCGCTCTGTACTTGCTCTTCAGCAAGGTGTATTTCGTTAGCTGCTTTTGCGTTTAACCAAGGTGTTAATTTTACACCTTGTTTGTATAAAAACGGGAGTGCGCTAGAAGCCTTTAACAAATCACGCCATTGACCACTCTCACCTGTTGGCGATAAATAATAAGCTTTTCTGTCTCGTGCGTTTGTTGCTGTTATAAGTAGTTCACGCTCACCTAAACTCGTTTTCGCTGTTTTGAAATCTATAGCTCTGTTTACTTCAGTGGTTTTGTCAAAGTACCAATCTAAATCAACTATATGCTTACCCACTAATCCACGACCAAGCTGAAAAAAACGTTTGTTACGCGAAAGCCCTCTAATTAGGCGTTTGGCATAGCCTTTTTGACGCGCTAAGTAACTAGTTAAGTTTTGCGAACCTGCAGAGGTGCCAATGAATAAATCGAATGGGTCATATTCTTGCTCTAACCACGCATCAAGTACGCCAGCTGTGAAGATCCCTCGCTGCCCGCCACCTTCAGCAATCAGTGCAACTTTTGGTTGCGCTGTTTTGTTAACTGAATTAGCTGTTGCGCTATTTAGAGACTTCACGGTGAACCTACCTTTATTTAATGATGTTTGGTTTAATACATACATTATAAAAAATAAAAGTGATATCTTAAAATTGATTATTTAAATCAGTTCGATTGAAAAAACAGAACGGTATGTAAAGCAAAATATATACTAAAAATAGCAATCAAATTTACTTTGAATATTTAAATAACAAATACAGACATCACTTAAAGTTAATAAAATGAGTTAAAAAAGTTTAACTTTTGATGATGTCTGTATGTTAACAAGCCCAGAGTGTACGCTTGCTTAACTAACTATATTTTAGTGTTTTATTTCCATTAAAATTTCGAGTGCACGGTGGCGTTTTTCACTATCGAATACATCATTGGTAAATATAAACTCATCAACTTCTAGCTGTTTCGCTATCATCTCTAACTTGTGTTTAATACTTACATGTCCGCCTACTACGCTTAGACTTAAAAAGTTCTCTACATGAGCGCGTTCTTGTTCGCTCCACAACCCGTCCATGCTTTCAACAGGTGGTTTTAGCCACAGCTCGTTACCGCGTATGAGTTCGAGCACACGTTGCTTAGAAGTAGTCGACAAGTATTGCGCTTCATCGTCGGTGTCTGCTGCCACTAAAGGTAGTGCAAGCATGACGTATGGCTTATCAAGTACGCTTGATGCTTTAAATTCGCGCTTATACAACGCTATTGCGTCGTGCACGAAGCGCGGTGCAAAATGTCCTGCAAATACATACGGTAACCCTTTTTGCGCCGCTAGTTGCGCGCTAAATAAACTCGAGCCTAATAACCAAATAGGAACGTTTGTGTCCTCACCCGGTATAGCACGTATAGGGTGCGTACCGTTGTAAGGACCTAACAATGTTTGCAGCTCAGTTACTTCACCCGGGAAGTTTTCTGCACGGCTCATATCGTTGTTTAATGCACGACTCGTTACAGGGTCGCTGCCGGGGGCACGCCCTAGTCCTAAATCTATTCGCCCTGGATATAAGCTCTCTAACGTACCAAATTGTTCAGCAACAACTAATGGGGAGTGGTTTGGCAGCATAATACCGCCCGATCCAACGCGTATCTTTTTGGTATTACCTGCAATGTGTCCAACCAAAATAGAAGTGGCAGCACAAATTATTCCTGGCATATTATGATGCTCAGCAAGCCAAAAACGGTTAAAGCCAAGTTCATCTGCACGTTGGGCGTATTTAGTACTTTTATGAAGAGTGTTAGTAACGCTGTCCCCTTTGATCATGGGGGCAAGTTCTAATAACGAAAAAGGAATGGAATTTAACAAAATAGCAGCTCCTAAAAATGCATGCTAATAATGGATTACATCATTAGCATAAAACACTTAAATGGGTCTGCTATTAGGTCAATTCAAGTTACGCAGAGGTATTAAAGCAAAATAGGTATATGTTATTTTGCTCTAAGGTATTCAGGCAAGCTGTGCATCACGTTGGCGCTGCTTTTTATAGCCTTCTGAATCTACGCCTTTTTTCCAATAACCTGAGGAAACAATATTACTGCGCGGTATATTAAATTGCTCTGTTAGCAGTGTTTTTGCCCTACGTACAAGCCCAGCTTCCAATGCCATAAATACAATGGGAGGCTCTGCTGTAATGTGCAAATTTTGAAGCGCGCTAAGTAGCGCTTCGTCAGCGTTGTCGGTAACAAGCCAATTAACATCGCGGCTTGTTTCTAAATCAATAATGTCTTGCTCAGTGGGCGCATGTACAAAAGCATCAATTTTTGAAGTTAAAGGTAATTGCTGCGCATACCCTTTTATTGCATTTACCGATGTTAAATCGCCTAGTAATACATAATGCGAATGCTCATAATTATCTAGCTTTTTAGGGCCTGGTCCTGCAATACCTAGCTCGTCGCCTACTTTTGCAATTTTAGCCCAGTCAGTTGCAGGGCCTTGGTGCATATTTATAACAAAATCAAGCGTTAGCGCGCCTGTTTGTGCATCTACATGCCTTATTGTATATGACCGTATACAGGCTGTTTTTAAGTTAAAATCTACTTCACCATTTTTTGGAAATAGTACTTTTACATAGTTACCAATGTACTGTGAGGTTAAGCCTTTAAAATCATCAGAGCCTACAACAATACGCTGTAGGTGGGGTGTGATTTGCTGTGTACTTAATACGTTGGCTTTGCGAACTTGTTTACTCATGTATTACCTCGTTTTACAAAACTTAGACTTTAATACCAACCTGCATAAATCTTTGATCAATTTAACGAATTAAATTGCACTATAACGTTGTTAAAAATTTTTTATTTAGAACAACTAGATACAAAAATTTTAGCCTAGTTCTAGCGTGATTTTCTTAACGTTAAATAGACCCCATATATAAGCAGATTGGTATAATAATTGGCTGCTATAAAAAGCAGGTATTGCACAACGCCCCATTGGTTGATAAAATCAACTATAGCAAATTAATTGACTTTGTCAACTATATTGAGAGTTCTATGAATACACCTTTATCAAATACGCTGTTTGAACTAATGCAAAATTACCGTGTCACAATTCGTGAAGCAATTAACGCAGGCGAACTGGGTATTAATGCTATGCACGTACGCTGCATACATATTATCGCGAACGTAAATAACTGTACGGCTAACGATATAGTTACTAAAACGCAGCGCGACAAAGCGCAAATCGCACGTTTAATTAAAGATCTTATTGGCTTAAATTTAATTAATAAACAGGCGAGTGAGCACGATAAACGCTGCTTTATTTTGTCGCTCACAGAGCAAGGTAAAGTTCTTTTTGATAAGTTATTAGCATCAGAGCAGAAAATAAATAATCAAATGTGTAAAAACTTAAACCCTCAACAAATCAAAGACTTTTTAGATACCGCACAACAAATGATCAAAAACATGGATTGATCAGCCATACATTTCTTGGCATAACTTACACAAAACGCATATACTGTACACTTATACAGTATGTGCGTTTTAGGTTGTGTTATGTTTGTCATTCCCATTTATATAGAAGCAGGCGTGTGTGGTTTTGAATCCCCCGCAGCGCAGTACACCGAGCAAGGTGTAACCCTTGATGAGCTTTTAATAAAGCATCCAGATGCTACGTTTATTGGTATTGCATCGGGTAACTCTATGCAAGAAGTCGGAATTTTTGAAGGGGACTTATTAGTAATCGACCGTGCAGAGCCTGCAGAAAATGGTGACGTTATTGTTGCTAACTTAAATGGTCTTTTTGTATGCAAACTACTTGATAAAACCAATGCACGGCTGCTTTCAGCTTCTTCTTTACATAAGCCTGTACAACTAACCTCTGCAGACGAATTTCAGCTAGAAGGCGTAGTAACGCTATCAATAAGAATGCACAGGCAAAGCCCAGAGTTACTAAAATGTATGCCTTAGTTGATGCTGTGTCATTTTATGCCAGTGCCGAAAAAGTATTCGACCCTGCTATTCGCTCCAAACCCGTGGTTGTACTTACCAATAATGATGGCTGTGTATGCGCTATTTGCCCTATTGCTCGGCGCTTAAATATTCCTAAATTTGGCCCGTACTTTAAAGTTAAGCATTTACTTGAGCAAAACAACGTTGTTATTCGCTCTAGTAATTACGAGCTTTATGCTGATTTAAGCGACAAAATGATGAATATTATTGGCCGCTTTTGCGATACACAGCACATATACAGTATTGATGAATCGTTTTTGCACTTTGATGGCTACACATCATTAATTAAAGACTGGCATGAATACGGCCATACAATAAGGCGCACAGTATGGCGCGAAACAAAACTTCCTGTAGGTGTTGGTTTTGGCCCGACCCCTACTTTAGCAAAAGCCGCTAACCATGCCGCTAAAAAGCTCAGTGGTTTTAATGGTGTTGCAGTAATAAATAGCGAACAAACTCGCCAAGCTATTTTACAAAGAATGAGCTGCGAAGATGTGTGGGGAATAGGCCGGCGGCTAGCTAAAAAACTTAAAATAATGAATATACACACCGCCTGGGATCTTGCTCAGCAAAACCCTAGAGCAATGCGCCGTGCATTTAGTGTGGTTGTTGAACGCACAGTAAGCGAGCTTAACGGGATAACATGTTTAAACTGGGATGATGTACGACAAGACAAGCGGGAGATTTATTCAACCCGTAGTTTTGGAGAGCGCATATGTGAGCCAACAGCACTTAAAACAGCGCTAATTAACCATGTAACCACAGTGGCTAATAAATTAAGAGCGCAACACTCGCTCACTCACCAGCTTTATATTTTTGCAGCCAGTGGCGCGCACGAAAATAGATATTATAAAAAGTCTTTTGTGTATAAGTTCCCCTCACCCACTAACGACACCTGCGTGATGGCTAATGCTGTATCTGAGGTATTTAATAAGATTTACCAACCCGGTATACGGTTTTATAAATGTGGTGTAGGCGCGGTAGAGCTAATATCAGAACAGTTTCAGCAAAATGACTTATTTAATAAAAGCCCTGATAATCCAAAACTTATGCAATGCCTAGACACAATCAATAATCGATACGGAAAAGGAATGCTAAGCCTTGCAAGTAGTAAATTAAATGACCGGTGGCACATGAACCGTGATTTTTTATCGCCGCAGTACACTACGCGTTGGCGCGATATCCCTAAAATATACTGCGAATGATTTGCTACTTACTAGATGCTTTATTTACTTTCATCTGCTTTTTTAAATGTGCACTCTACATTGGGTTCGCTCAATGTGTATTTGAGTGTGTTATCGGCTAAAAACTTGATACTTTGACTGATTGTTTTTTCGTTTGCTGGGCTTTCACAACGGCTCATTCTTAAACCGTTTTCAAGGCCATCACTTTTATATTTAAGCGTGCTGGTTATAAAGCAAAAGTTTGGTTTTTTAATGGTTCGGGTACCATTGTGGAGCGATCCAAATACAATTTGCTCACCAAGTTTAAAACCCGCACTTAAATCACTTTCATCTGTCAAACTCAAATTGCTGTTAACGCATAACCCTGAGTTGCTCGACACAACTTCGTAGGCACCTAATTTTGACTTTAAAAGCGGTATAAATCGTGTTTTATTACTCGGCTCAGAAAAAGCATTTGCACTTGTAAAAGCGACAGTTAATAAAGCGAGTGTTAAATATTTCATTTCGTGGGTGTATCCTCGTGAGTCAGCGTGTTAAATAATAGCAAAATGCCTAATCACTTAGCTTTTATAACTTTTAACAACTATAACAGAGATTTACTATAAAAGGAGAGAAGTCGTATTACAGGAGCGAGCGCGTGAGTAGGACGCGGAAGCTTTGCTCGGTTTTTATTATTCTTACATGGATGTAAGCCATTAGAATAATGCAGGAGCAGTTGTCGAGCCCACTAGTTTACAAATGTCGCGCCGCGATTAAATCCTTCTTGGATTGAACAAATTCAACCACCAAAGGTAAACATGCCCTAGATACTCATTACAAACCATTTTGTTGTTAAGCACTTTATTTAATACGTACTTAAACAACAAAACGATTTATACCAATGCGCCTAATTGTAAGGGTCAATTGAACTCATTAGATTATTTAACTAGTTATACGAATTGGTATTTATTTTATTGCCAGTACTTTGCAAATAATAAAGGGTAGCTTTGCTTTAAAAACTTAGGTTTGTCTTTAAAACGTTTACCTTTGGGCTCATCACTGCCAGAAGGGATAAACGGCAATTCGTCTTCGTTACGTTCTTCAAATAATAAACCGGCTATTAAGTCGTACTCATCAATGTACGGATAAGGCTGCTCGTTTAAGTAATAAACAGGTGTACACTGCGCTATAGAATCAGCATTTTCTAAGGCGTTTTCGAATACAGTTTTACCGCGCGAAATTAACCAACATCTAAATTCGCTAAAGCCGTAATCGTCGTTACATCCAGCCATCACAAAAGCGGCACCAAATAAATCCCAGGTAAAACACTTGCGCATATGTATGCCAAAATGCTTATCAAAATCAATAAGGTGTTGATCGCTTAAATCATTAAGTTTAGTTTTTAGGTTATCGCTCACACTTTGCGGATCGAGCCCTAAATCAGGCGTTGTTACTAATTCCCAAAAAGCCTGTTCTGTTAACGCTGCCATTATAAAATCTCTTTTACTCGGCCAACTTGACCATCTTCTAAACGTACTTTAATGCCGTGTGGGTGATTTGGTGATTTTGTTAAAAGGCGCTCAACAACACCCTCAGTTAATGTGCCGCTGCGTTGATCTTCTTTTAATACAATATTTACTGTGGTACCTGGTGAAATTTGCGAACGCGTAGGAACAGCCATAATTTAAACCCTAAAAATAATTTATCTAATTATAACGTCCATGTGCTATCAAACCAACAAAAGCTCTGTTAATTGGCGGAAAATGAAATATGTGCTGGTTTTGCGTTCAACTTAATACTCGTAAGCTCTTTGAGTATTATATTTGTTAATTCGTTAAGTTGCGGTTTTGCACTTTCAAGGGCTATATCATCATTAAAATAACACTGTACTTTTAACGTATTGGCCTCGTTATTTAAATCAATGGTATGCGTTAGATAATCAAAACCAATTACGCTTTCTTTTATTGCCTCGCATGCATTAGTAAGTGCTAGTCGAATGTGCTTATCGCGCTGCTTTTGAGTTTTAGTCATAAATATAAAGGTTACTTATTTAGTTTCTGCTTGTTGCTGTTTTTTAAACTCTTCGTAGTTAGAGTCTTGTTTATCTAGGCATTCGTAATATTCTTTGTCGGCTTTATAGTTACATTCATCAAGGCGCGCCGATTGAACTTCATGAAAACGCGCGTCAGAGCTACAACCAGCTAAAACACATAATCCAACAATAAGTAATGCGCTACTTTTTAGTTTATTGATAAACATTAAATTTCCTTACACTTTCTATATCGAAAAAGCGTTAAATTATTACAATATTATTGTATATTAGCGCCATAAAATCTTAATCTCCAAAGGATCTATTTCTATGATGTCGCAGTTACAAAAGTTGTTTCAGCGTATAGACAAAAGCAAGATATTTCAATCATTTGTTATAGCTGTAATTATTGTTTCTGCCCTGACAGTCGGTGCGCACACTTACTCGCTACATCCTACCGTAGAGCTTGCTCTAAATTGGATGGACGTTGGCATTACCGCATTCTTTTTAATTGAACTAGTAATCCGCTTTATTGCAAGTAAAGGCATAAAACACTTTTTTTCTAAAGGATGGAATATATTCGACACCATCATAGTATTGGGCAGTTTATATCCTGCTGCTGGATCTACTATGTTAATTGCTCGTTTACTGCGCATATTTAGAGTGCTGCGATTGGTATCGATGATCCCAGAGCTGCGCTTATTAGTTAACTCATTGCTTAAAGCCATTCCGCAAATGGGTTATATAGCCCTATTAATGTTTGTTATTTTTTATATATACGCTGCAATGGGCAGCATGATGTTTGCTGAAATAAACCCCGTACTTTGGCAAGACGTCTCAATCTCAATGCTTACCTTATTTAGGGTGGCAACATTTGAAGATTGGACCGACATAATGTACGAAACAATGGCGGTGTACGAATTAAGCTGGATTTATTACCTTACGTTTATATTTTTAACCGCATTTGTATTTTTAAACATGATGGTAGGTGCCATTTTAGAAGTTATGAGTGAGGAGCACCGCAAAGCACGAGAAGAGCTCGCAGACGACAGCTCATTACCTGCAACGCAAGGGCAAGTAAACGAACTACAATCCCAAATTGCTGAGCTTAAAGAGCTATTGAGTAACCGCAAAAACTAATCTGATAAGAGTATTAAAGCACCCACTTAAAGTTTAAAAAGTGGGTGCAGCTTAGGCATTCAACTCAAACATGCATTCCCAAAGTGCTTTAATTCCCATTGTTATCAGGTTTGTTATCCGTATCTTCAAAAGAAATGACGTTATCTACCTTCATTTTAAACGCATCAAAAAAAGCATTTTTTAAAACCGAAGTAACTGCTTGGAAAGTCGAAACATCCGCATTGTCTAATTGCCCT
Source organism: Pseudoalteromonas sp. BSi20429 (assembly GCF_000238895.1). Classification (NCBI taxonomy): domain Bacteria; kingdom Pseudomonadati; phylum Pseudomonadota; class Gammaproteobacteria; order Alteromonadales; family Pseudoalteromonadaceae; genus Pseudoalteromonas; species Pseudoalteromonas sp. BSi20429. The sequence goes on from NZ_BADV01000046.1 coordinate 30,575, forward strand.
TCTATAGGAATGCGTGCAGCAACAAGTTTAGACTCATTGTTTTCGAGGATAGAGCCCAGTAAATCAACACTGCCTTCAAATATGGCTGTAAATATGCCGTCGTCATCTTTTTCTATATCTTCGCGCCACGAAAAAACACGCAAGTTTTGAACGCCCGCTTTTACATAACCATTTAAGTTATTATCTTTAGCCACAAGTTCCATAGCACCATCAATGCCTCCCGCTTCAATATCAAACGGTGTATACACTTTAAATACAGTGTCTAAATTTTTAACTGAAAAGCGCTGTACCTCTGCGTTAAAATCAAAATTAGCCTGCTTGCTAAAAGGGTCTAATTTGCCATTAAGCTTTAATGCAGCCTCCCCCATTAATGCTCCCTCTACGTTTAGAGTAGTCACAAGTGTTTTTGATAGGTTTTGCGCATTCGTTATATTTTTAATTTCGGCATTGATATTTGATATAAAAGTGGGGTTTTCACCACTGTTAGTTGAATTAACTAAGGTTAACTTTCCTTGCTCAATTGCTAAGGTATCAATAGAAAACAGTACTAAGTTATTGGCGAGCCCTACCCAGGTAGTTTCATCTTTTACTTGTTGATTTTGCTCAGAAGCATTGGGGTCTTTATCGTAAATAACTATCTCAGGACGCGTAAAAGCCATATTTGTGACTAAATTCCCTTTTAAAAGGGCTGACCACGCGAGTGAAAAATCGAGAGTTTGAATACTCAGTAAAGGCTTAGGAGCTGAAGTTGCATCAACAGCGTAAATTTCAACGTTGTCAATCGCGTAGGCACCGCGATATAAAAACAAATCTACATCACCAACATGTCCCGTAACACCTTGCGTATGCTTTAACTGATAATTTACGTAATACTGAACGACATAAGGCGCGGCTATTCTGGCAATAATAAGGACTAATAAAGTAACCGCTAATGAGTTAAACCATTTGCTATGAAATAAATTAGAAACCGAGCTCATTGTAATTTCCTTTACTTAATACTTTCAAATGAGCATTTTAAACATGTAAGAATTACGCAAAATTGTAATAACACTACGTAGATCGCATTTAAAATACATCGTTGGTAGCCTCATTGTAGCTAAACAGGCTAATCTACGTATTAAGAGCAAAGGTTATACCACTTTAAGAGTGAACGATGAATATGAAGATTCAAAAGTACGAGTAGGGAAATATTCTAAGGTAGTAAAATGCAATATAGATTTTAAGTTTTTCTGAAAAAATGATGTAAATCCAGTATTTAAAATAAGACATTGCTGCAAAATGTAATTTATACAGCAATGCTTAATTGAATATAAAGCGAGTGTATCCCTTTAACTTATAAGTGAAAATGCTTGATCAAATCTAACTGGTTTACTGAATATAAAACCTTGATACTTATCAATTTGTAAGCTTTGTAATAACGTTAACTGAGCTGTATTTTCTACGCCTTCAGCTATTACCTGGCATCCAATCATATGCGACATGTTAGTTACCGCAGATACAATACTTTTATCTTTTGAGCATTCACAAATGTTATCAATATAAGATTTGTCTATTTTAATGTAATCAACTGACAGCTCTTTTAAAACCGATATAGAAGAAAACCCAGTACCAAAATCATCAATAGAGATACGCACACCGGTATTTTTTATGGCCGTAATCACTTTTGACAAATACGGTAAATTTTTAATCATCACTGTTTCTGTTATTTCTAAATGCACATTGTATGGTTTAACTGCGTATCTATTTAAAAGCGCAACTAAAAAATCTAAAAAATTATGGTTTTCTAGTTGCAACACCGACACATTAATCGACAATCCAATCTTACTATTCACAGCGTTTAACTTACTTAAACTCGCGATGGCTTGCTCTAGTACAAATTCGCCGAGTATATTAATTTTTCCATATCGCTCTGCAATATCTATAAATTCTGAAGGGGGAATAAATTCATCATTAAACTGCCAACGAAGTAGCACTTCAAACGTAGTTATTTCATTTGTACTTATATCAACAATAGGTTGATAACACAGATGAAAGTCACCTTTTTCTACGCACTCTTTAATTGAGCTACGAAGTATTTCTTCTCTTTTAAGCGATTCATGCATTCGCTCGTCAAATACTGATATTTCATTACGGCTTTTCTTACCTTCATACATAGCAACATCAGCGTATTTAATCGCGTCTTCAAGGTTAAAATTTTCACGCGTAAAATACAGCCCAACCTTAAAAGAAGGGTTTACTTGATAGCTATCCATGCTTACTGTTTTCGTTAAAGTTTTAACTAATCTAAAAACACAGTCAAAAAGTTCGTCTTCGGTGTTACTACGAGAATAAAAAATAAACTCATCCCCTCCCCAACGACAAGCAATAAAATCGCCCTGAGTTTGTGTTTCAACTAATCGTTTACCTGTTTGGGCCAGCACAAAATCACCAAAATCGTGACCGTATTTATCGTTGATGATTTTAAAGTCATCCATATCTAAAAATAAAACGGCTTTAATATCATCATTTTGATTGGCTAAATCAAGTTCAACATTAGAAACAAAGCTCCCCCTGTTAAACAATTTAGTTAAATTATCTTTTTGCTCTAAAAGGATTATTTGTTCGGTACGAAGTTGCACTTCGTTTTCTAAGTTTTCAATAAATTGATCTAACTTAAGTTCATTATTAATTGATGACTTTACATCTTTAGCAGAACGTACAGCGGTAACAAAACACAAAATAAACCATAAAACGAGCCCTAAAATACCTAGTACATTCTCATCTTCAATAGGCTGTAAAAGTAATAAAATACTAAAAGGAACCAGTAAACAGGTTATATACGACAAGGAGGAACGAATATCAGAAGCTAAAACATTTACACCGCCACCAGCAAGGGAGCTAAAAACAACGAGTGATACAAACTTCTCCTGCATTGCCATATTTTCATAAAACAAAATGGGGAAAGCAGCCCATGTTAAAGCCGTTAATAATAAACCTATAAAATACAGATGATATTTAAAAGCATGGGTGTTGTTAACAAATACATGGCTTGCTATTCGAAATAATGAAATAAATGATAACGTAAAAAGCCAGTAAAGTTTTTCTTGCGAGGCGCTGTGGTTAATACTGCTAAAAATAAGAAAACAAGAAACAACCGTGTTGATAGCAATTGCAGAACTAAAATAGGAGCTAACAAATGCTAATCGCTTATTGGCAAAGTTATTTGTATGAGAGGTCATTAATGTTACTTGAATAGGCTGTTGCACAATGTAAACAGTTTACTTAAGTTCAATAATAAACAAAAGTGAACATTCATAAAAAAGTATTGTTTTAGCCTCTTAAGCAGTTTTATAAGCCATTAAACTAAAAAGGGCTGGCAAATTGCCAACCCCTTTTGTTAATACTGATTATATATTATACCAATTCGCTTAATTAAGTGATCTATTTTGAGGGAAGAAGAATCGTGTCGATAACAAGGCAAAAATTTCGTTATATAGTTGCTCTATATCAGAAATATTTAACGTAGTTAGCGTCAGATTCACCCCCTCAAATTGATTAAGTATTATTGCGAATTGGTATTACTCACCATCAACAATTATGCGTAGCATACGACGAAGTGGCTCTGCCGCTCCCCATAAAAGCTGATCGCCTACTGTAAATGCGCTGATGTATTTTGGCCCCATCGCTAATTTACGAATACGGCCAACAGGAATGCTTAAAGTGCCTGTTACTTTAACGGGTGTTAAGTCTGTTGCGCTAATTTCACGCTCGTTAGGAATAACCTTAACCCACTCGTTATGAGACGCTAAAATTTCTTCAATTTTTTCTACGCTAATATCTTCACGTAATTTAATGGTCATCGCTTGTGAATGACAACGCATAGCGCCAATACGTACACATAAACCGTCAATAGGTACTGGTTGCTTAGAAGAACCTAAAATTTTGTTCGCTTCAACCTGTGCTTTCCATTCTTCTTTAGACTGACCGCTTGGCATAGGTACATCAATCCACGGGATTAAACTGCCCGCTAATGGCACACCAAATTGGTCTTGTGGTAAGTCTTTTGACGCCATTGTTTCACTTACTATTTTATCAATTTCTAAAATAGCAGAGCTTGGGTTATCTAGTTTATCTGCAACACTTGCATGAATAGCGCCCATTTGTGCAATAAGCTCTTTCATATTTCGTGCACCAGCGCCCGACGCCGCTTGGTAAGTCATTGGGCTTACCCATTCAATTAGGTCTTGCTCAAATAAACCACCTAATGCAAGTAGCATCAGCGATACAGTACAGTTACCGCCCACAAAGGTTTTAACGCCTTGCTCTAAGCCTTGTTCAATAACATCTTTGTTTACGGGATCAAGCACTATAATGCTGTCCTCACTCATACGCAGTGCTGAAGCTGCATCAATCCAGTAACCATCCCAACCCGACTCTCTAAGTTTTGGGTATACCGCATTGGTGTAATCACCGCCTTGGCAAGTAACAATAATATCCATTTTAGCAAGTTCGTTAATGTCACTTGCATCTAGTAATGGTTTTGCGTCGCCCGCAATATCAGGGCCGAGTTGCCCCGCTTGTGAGGTGGTGAAAAAGGTGGTGTCGATATGGGCAAAATCACTTTGCTGCTGCATACGTTCTAATAACACAGAGCCAACCATGCCACGCCAACCGACTAATCCTACTTTTTTCATTGTTTGTTCCACTGTTTGATTCATAAAAGATGCCTTAATACATTAAAAATTAAATTCATTGCGTGAGATTTAATTTTCATTAACGCTAAACTAACACTGGCTGAAAGCTAAAACTAGCGAATAAAACAGAACTTAAATATTTTTCATACTGAGCATAAACACAAAAAAGCTCTGTATTAAAAATACAGAGCTAATAGATAGTGAAGGTTACTATTTCATTCCTTGAGTTTTATTTTAAATAAAGCTTAAAACTCATAGCTATAACTTAAACTAAACTCAGTGCCGGTGTCTTGTCCCCAAAGGGTAAGACCTTCTTGTTCAATTTCTTTTTCTTGGCCAAGCATATTTTTAACCTTAAAATTAACTTTAGAGTTAAAGCTAGGGAAGTAAGAATAAACTAAATCAACTGAGTGAAACGACTTTTCTTCGGCATCTTCATTACCACGTGTACCAGGTACAATTATACGAGGACCAAACACATTATAAATTAGTGAAGTAGAATGAAATCCATCATCCGAGTCATAGCCCATTTGTAAGTTTGCAACCCACTCAGAATGACCAACTAAACGACGCTCATTGTTAGTTACAATATTCGATACCGTATCGGCCTCAAGGGCTTCTTTAAGCTGTGTTTCAAACAGTGAGTCAACACCGTCTGAATCATTAATCCCCAAATTAACACTTGAGTCAGATAGCGTAACGTTGCCTGACAAGAATGCTGAGGACCAATCTTTATTTATAAAGCCAAAGTCAGTTAAAAAATCAACTTCAATACCCGACAATTTACCCGACTGAGCATTAGCTGTTAATAACTGTGGAGATGCTCCCCCTACGCCCGCAAGCTCAACCATTTCAATTGGGTTTTCAATGTCTTTATAAAACAATGCAACAGAAAGGTTATTACCTGATGGCATATACCATTCAAACCTAAAATCAACATTTTTTAAATTAGAACTTTGTAAACTAGGAGAGCCTCTCACCAGAAACTCAGTTAACGGGTCAACAAAGAAAGAAGAGCTTACATCACGTAGATCAGGGCGAATGGTTGTTTCACTTAAATTTAAGCGAAATTGCATTTCTTCATCCATGATGTACGTAACAGCTAAAGAAGGAAAAAAGTTATCTTCATTAATAGCTACATCTTGGATTTCTTGTAGCGTATTTTCAAAGAAATTAGTATGCGCTTCATAACCGACTGATACTTGAGAAAAATCTTCCCATCGAACGCCACCAGTAAAACGCCAAGTGTTTTGATAGAAGTAATCGGCCATAAAATAATAAGAATCTAATTTATGCGCTGCACTGTACTTATCACCATCAGTGGTCCCGTCATCAAAAATACCTGAGCCAGTTAAACTTGCATAAAAAGCGTCATTCGCCGTGTTTTCATCAGCAAAAATATCGCTTACGTTAGAACCGAACGAGTACTCATCGCTTATACCACGGTGCGTAATGCCAAACTTCACGTTACTTGCATCACGTTTTTTCTCTGAAAAATCGCCGCCTATTTTTAACTCAAGCTCATAGCCGTCACCATAAAAAGGCATACCCATATTCCAACCAAATGTTTCAACATCGTCGTGTAATACTTGATACTCACGGGTGATATTTGTTGCAGCTACATCTTGTAATTGTTCAGATTCAAGCACGCCATCAACTAAATTTTGCTGATAAACAACATCTAAACCACCTGGTGCATTACGGTTTGCTCGACTTAAACCGCCATACCAATCAAAAAATAAATTATTTAGCTCTGGAAAGTTGTGCGTCCCCTTAAGCTGAGTCGAAAACATTTCGCGCTCTTCGTACGTAATATCTACTCGGCGTAATTCGGTGACACCTTCTTCGGTTTCATTTGCATCAAAGTAATCGCGGTTACGTACGCGGTCACTCATGTCATGAAGTGCAATATTAGTAAGCTCAAACTTATGGTTTGAATTTAACTCATATCCTAAATTTAATGTGCCGCTCCAACGTACATTTTGCTCAGTCGATGTACCATCGTAATACTGGGCAAAACATTTGTCTTCACAGCCTAAACTACCAAGGCTTGAGCCGCTTTGCTCTTGAACTACTTCCCACTCGTTATCGTAAGATACGGCTGCAAGCACACCAAAAGTACCGGCCTCACTTTCAAATCTATCACCTAAGGCAATAGAGAAGTTCATGGCAGGGTCAACATCCTTTTCTGAAATACCTACATCCCAATCAAGCGATTGAATCAGGTTTTTACGCTCGGCTAACGTAGTGTTTATATTGCCCTCAAGACCAGCATCACTGGTAAGCGCAGTAGTAAACACATCCGATAATGCTCGCGAACCATCATCTCGACCCATCCAGTCATCATCACCGCCACTGTAAAAGTAACCGGTATCGCTATTAGAAGTATTGTACGATGTACCCACTTGTACTTTTAATAAAAAGTCAGAAGGAATTGATTTAGTGCGAATATTTACATTACCACCACCAAAATGCGCTGGCATATCCGGTGAAAATGACTTTTGTACACTCAAGCTTTCAATAATTTCAGATGGAAATAAATCCAAAGGAACCACTGAGCGAGTAGGATCAGGACTTGGTACATACATGCTATTTAGTTGAGTACTAGAATAGCGTTCACCTAAACCACGCACATAAATAAATTTGCCATCGACTAACGTTAAACCAGTAACACGACGAAGTGCAGAGGCGGCATCGCCATCACCAGTACGTGATATTTGGTCTGCACCCATAATATCAGCAACAAACGCTTGGTTTTGACGTTCTTGCAGTACAGCACCCGCACTGCCCTTTAATCGTTGCCCTACAGCAACAACTTCTTCTATTTCTTGCTCTTCTACTTGCTGCTCAGCAGCCGTGGCTGTATTTACTGATAAACCAAGTAACGCAGCCATTACAGCGTAGTTTAACTTTGATAAAGCAAGTGTAGAGGGTTTAAAAGATTTCATTTTTATACTCCGAAACAAAACAAGACATTAGCCGAGCTTTCGCTCGGCTATAATGTGATTTGGGTTAAAGGCCTACTTTTACCCAACCTGCTGTCCAGTCTGTTTGTGCATCCATCGCACCAATGTAATCTACAGAATCAAAGTAACTATCTAAGCTTGATGAATCAAAGCCATTACCAAGTAATAACGACTCAGCAGTTGGCATATAGCCATTATCTGCAAGCCCAAGGTCAGCGGCTACTTGAACTGAATTGCCTGTTTGTCCTAAGAACCAAGATTCAACATTACCTGTACCAATTGCTTGTGTACCAAAGTTGTTAGCGGTTTCACACGCAACGATTGAGTGAGTAACAGTTAATGTACCGTCCTCTGCTCGCGGCGCTGAATCAGAGCCTACTCGTAAACAGTTTGAATAGTCTGCACCACCTGTAACCACTACGTTTTTAAGCATACCCGCAGTACCTGCACGTAAGCGGATACCATTTACACCCACATTACCAATAATTGTTACATTAGAGATAGTTGGCATTGTTAGTGGCGTTGCACTTGAATCAAACTCAGAGTTATCAGCTTCAATTGCATTGTCGCCCTCAGAGTCTGATTGTTTAATCAGTACATATTGCGCTTTACCCGTCCAACCGAACGACCAATCAAGTGAATCATCGCCTATGCTTGTTAAAACAAGGTGACTAATATTTGCAGTACCACCAAAAAATTCAACACCATCGTCTAGATTTTCATGAACGTGAATGTAATCTAGTTCAGTCTGACGACCAACACCCGCAAGTGTAATACCGTTAAGTTCATCGCCATTACCCAGCGTTTTACCCGCTTGCTTAACTGCAACATACTTTAGCGTACCTGAATTATCTTCAGGGTCATTACCACCGAACTGGCCTGCATCGCCTTCTGCAGACACACCACAACTAGCAAGTTCTTCTGCTGTTGCTTCACCTTGTTGGTCGCCACATGAGTTAGCAGGTGCATTACCCAATAATACTAAACCGCCCCATTGACCAATCGTAGTTTCGCCGCCCGTCATATCCTGGATTGACGTCATAGTAATTGGTTGATTTACACTGCCTACCGCTTCAATTTTAGAACCACGGCGAACAACTAAGAAGTCATCACCCGACTCACCAATTAACGTTGTACCAAACTGAACATAAAGTGTTGTGTTGTCAGCGCGGTCATTACCAACGGCTGTACGTCCTTTTAAAATCCAATGCGCATCGTTAGTCAGTGTTACATCAGATGTAAATACAACATCAGAGGTTAATTGATATACAGGTTTGTCTGTAATTGTAGGGAAGCTAGCAGAAACATCTGTTGCAAGTCCTTGTGCTAATGCATTAGCAATATCGTCAGGAAAGCTTGGTGTAATAGCAACTGTCCAACCATCCATCCAATTATTATCGCCATCGAATGCGCCGATGTAATCTGTTTTGGTAAAGAACGAGTCAAGCTCAGATGAATCCCCACCAGCACCTAATAAAGGTGAACCCGATTTTGGTGTAAAGCCGTCTGTCGCTAAATTAAGTGCTGAAGCCGTAAGCGTTAAGTTACCCGTTTGACCTTCAAACCAAGACTGCACATTGCCACTACCAATTGCTTGTGAACCAAAGTTATTATCTTCACTACATGCAACAGCTGAGTTTTCGATAGACAACTCACCCGATTCTGCATTAGCAGCAGAGTCTGAGCCTACACGTAAACAGTTTGAGTAACCTTCAGGGCCCGTTATAACAACATTTCGTAGAACGCCCGCTGTACCTGCACGTAAACGAACACCGTTAGTACCATCAGCACCAACAATTGTTACGTTAGAAATAAGCGGTTTAGTCAATGGTGTCGCATTTGAATCGAATTCTGAGTTATCAGCTTCTATTGCGTTATCACCCTCAACTGAACTTTGTTGAATATAGATATTTTGTGCACGACCCGACCAACCAAATGACCAATCGAATGCATCGTCGCCAATATCAGTTAGTACAATGTTACGAACATTAACTGTGCCACCAAAAAACTCAACACCATCATCTAGGTTTTGGTGAATTTGAATGTATTCAACTTTCGTTTGTGAACCAACACCTGCAAATGAGATACCGTTAAGTTCATCGCCATTACCCAGCGTTTTACCTGCATGTTTAACAACAATATAACGAAGAACACCTGAGTTATCATCGCTAATATCACCACCAAACTGACCAGCGTCACCCTCAGCTGATACACCACAGTTAGCTAATTCTTCAGCTGTCGTTTCACCGGTTTGATCGCCACACGAGTTAGCGGGTGCATTACCTAATAATACCAAGCCGCCCCATTGACCAATCGTTGTTTCAGCGCCTGTTACATCTTGAATAGATGTCATTGTGATTGGCGCAGTTGCATTACCATTGGCATTAATTTGTGAACCACGACGTACAACTAAAAAGTCATCACCTGTTTCACCAATTAGCGTTGTACCCGCTTGAACATATAATATAGTTGCATCTGCACGGTCATTACCAACTGCAGTACGACCATTTAAAATCCAATGTGCATCGTTAGTAAGCGTTACATCTGCTGTGAACGTTGTATCTTCAGTTAAACGGTATACTGGTTTATCTGTAATTGCTGGAAATTCACTAGAAACATCTAATGCTAAGCCTTGTGCAAGCGCGTTATCAATATCAGTAGGGAAGCCGCCATTAATACCGACAGTCCAACCTTCCATCCAGTTAGTTGAACCATCAAAAGCACCAATTTGACCATTTGCGATAAGCGGTGAACCAGCAAGTGGCGTGTAACCGTCATCAGCAAGCATAAGCTCTGCAGGCGTAAGTACTTGGTTACCATCTTGTCCTTCAAACCAAGATTGTACGTCGCCACCGTTAATTACTTCACTACCAAAATTATTTGCCGTTGTTTGACACGCCACAATAGAGTTTACAATCGTTAGTGTGCCATCTTCAGCGCGAGGAACTGAATCAGACCCTACACGTAAACAGTTTTCGTAAGTAGCAGGACCCGTTACAAATACATTTTTAAGAGCGCCCGCAGTACCAGCGCGTAGACGAATACCATTATTACCTTCTGCACCGACGATTGTTACGTTAGATATAGTAGGCAGTGTTAATGGCGTGGCGCTTGAATCAAACTCAGAGTTATCAGCTTCAATAGCGTTATCGCCTACGTTAGCCGCTTGTTGAATGTAAACATTAGTAGCCGAACCCGTCCAACCAAAAGACCAATCAAGTGAATCATCACCAATGTTAGTCAGCACTACATTACTTACATTAACCGTACCACCAAAAAACTCGATACCGTCATCAAGGTTTTCATGAACCTGGATATAATCAACCGTAGTTGCAGAGCCAACACCGGCAAATGTAATACCATTTAACTCATCACCATTACCAAGCGTTTTACCTGCTTGCTTAACAAGTACATATTTTAGAGTACCTGAATTATCATCACTGATATTTCCACCGAACTGACCTGCATCACCTTCAGCTGACACGCCACAGTTAGCAAGTTCGTCTGCTGTTGCTTCACCTTGTTGGTCTCCACATGAGTTTGCAGGTGCATTACCAAGTAATACCAAACCACCCCATTGGCCAATTGCTGTCTCGCTACCCGTAACATCTTGAATTGATGTCATCGTAATTGGCTGGCTTGCAGTGCCGACTGATTCAATTTGTGAACCACGACGCACAACTAAAAAGTCATCCCCTGACTCACCAATAATCGTTGTACCTTGCTGAATATAAAGCGTTGTACTATCTGCGCGGTCATTACCCACAGCAGTACGACCACTCACAATCCAATGTGCATCATTAGTTAGTGAAACATCAGCAATCAATGTTGTATCAGCACTTAAGCGATACACTGGTTTATCTGTTATTGCTGGAAATTCACTTGAGACATCCGTTGCTAAGCCTTGAACAAGTGCATTGTCGATATCAGCAGGGAAACCCGTAGTTGCATTTTGAGAATCATCACGCGATGATGTTTCATCTACTGTACCACTGCCACCTTCAACAACATTAGTAACTGTGTCGCCTTCATTTATTGTTGTGTCGCCTTCAGATACTACTAAGTCACCACCACAACCCGCTAAAGATACTGCAGTTGCAATCAAACTAACTTTAAATAAGTCAGATAATTTCATTGTTCACTCCGTTAAAGTATTTAATTATTTTGTTAAGTGCTTTAAATAAACTCAAGTCACCTTAAAACATTAAGCAATGCTTTAAGGTCACTTGAGTTATCAGCAGCGCCTACCTTACGGTAGCTATATGACATTACAGTTACACTTTAATAAACATAAGATGACAAAGTTATTTACATAAAATTCAAGTAGTTAATTTATTAAAAACATAAAAAAACCACACTAAAAATAGTGTGGTTTGGATTTGCGATTATGAAATTATATTTAAACGTTATTACTAAAGCTTAAAGCAGTGCCGTTCTTAATGTTTCTGCATGCACTTTCTCGCGCTTTACATATTTAATCCATTGCTGCGCTAAACGCTGTGATTTTTTATGTTTTTCTGCTTGTTCAAACGCTAAAATTGATGCATCAAAATTTTGTAAGTTGTACTGAGCCATACCCAAGGCAACAAATGCATTTGATTCAAAATCAAGTGAGCCTTTATTAAGTGCTTTACGCGCTGCGTCGGCCGCTTCCTCGTATTGCTCAGTATTAACATATACTTCAGCTAAGCGTTGGTCATATTTACCAATGGGTGATAAATCGGCTGCTTTTACAAAGTATTTTATTGATTTTTCGTCTTCTTTTGCTTGGATCATCGCCTCAGCTACAAAGGCATAGTTTTTAGCGTTTTGCTCTGCAATCCCTTTTTCAATCGCATCACTCATAACGTCTGCGGCTTTAAATGCTAAGCCGTTATATAAATACACTTGCGCTAATTGACGTAAATCAGACTTAGAGGTTAAAAATCCTTGCTGATAAGCCGCTTCAATTACCGCCAACTGCTGCTTTTCTTGCCCTGTTTCACCATACATACCTGATAACTGTACCCAATACTCAGGCTTGTTATAAAGCTTTACCATACGCTCAAGTACTTCAACAACTTTGTCAGTTTGATTAAGTGAGTAGTACATGGCACGCTGTAGTACTAACCAGTTTTCCTTAGGGATTTTGCCTTCGCTGTCGCTTAAAGCAATCACTTGAGATATGTACTCAAGCCCTTTTTTATAATCCTTTAACTGATAGTATGTTTGAGCCCTTAACAAGTAATAGCCTTCTGTTTTAGGCTTAGTGTTAATAGTGTCCCAGTCATCTAAAAATGCGATAACTTTAGTGTAATCACTATTAGCCATAGCTAGTTGCGCTAAACTAAAGGTAGTACTTAAACGAAGCGACTCAGGAATGGCTTCCTCTGCTACGACCTTTTCAAACGAAGCTATCGCTTTTGGTAAATCGTTTTCGTTGTAATAAATAAACCCATAAAAATTATGCATCATCGCAATTTCGTACGAGTTCATGCTCGATGAACGCTCATTAATGCTATCAAGCGCTTCAAGGCCTGCTTTAACATCGCCATCATCAGCGAGTTTTTGTGCACGTGCGAGTTGGCTGTAGACCTTTTCACGAAGCGCTGGTACACGTTTTATTTTTTGCTCTTGCTCTGCATATGCCGTAGCTACACTTAGCCCTGGTATCAGGCTTAGAGCACTTGGTGTAACAATACTTGTACTGATCGCAGCGGTACAAAATAGTGTTAATTTAAAAAATTTAGCTGTAGGGCTTAATTTCATAACAGATTTAATAAATAGTTTCATAATCGCCTCGCATTACTGTCCGTATACTCGTGGTTAATTACTAAATTAACCGCTGATTTGGAAAGATATTTTGTTCTGAACACCCGCCACTTCAACGGCTTCACCGTTTACTACGCGGGGTTTATATTTAAATTTAAGGGCTGCATCCATCGCGGCTCTATCAAAGAGTGACTCAGGCTCTGCTTTAACCACTTGTGGGTCGCGTACAGTGCCTTGTTTAGTTACTATAAATTCAACAATAACGTAGCCTTCGATACCTCGCGATAATGCACGGCGCGGATAAACAGGTGCCACTTTTACAATCGGTAAATACTCACCATCACTTGTTTCAAGTGCTAACCCGCCGGCTAAATTTACATCCGCATCAACGTTTGCACCAAAGTCAAAGTTGTTAGCATTAGCTGTAGCATCACTATTTTGCATTTGCGGTGATTCCATTGGTGGTGGCGGCTCTTTTGGTGTTGGTGGCTTTTGTGGCTTACGCTCTTTTTTTTGTACGGTTTCTTCTTTTTTCAAGCGAACAAAATCAAGTACGTTACCCTTTACCGGATCCGTCATAGCGCCTTCACCGCCAGTGATCAGTGCCTGCATGCCTAAAAACAACATAAAGGTCACTACACCAGCTATCACTAATGCAACTAAATATCGCAACATAACTAGCCCTTAAGACGCATCTTGTGCGGCAATTGATACATCAAATGCGCCCGCCGCGCGCGAGGCATCCATCACCTTTATTAACATTTCGGTAGTGGCTTTTTTATCCGCTTGAATCACAACGCTACCTTGTGGATTTTCTGCTTTTAAACGCTCGATATTGGCTTGTACTGCGCGTACATCAATTTGACGTTTATTAATCCAAATTTCACCTGTATCTGAAATCGCCACAAGGATATTTGCACGCTCTTTTTTAACCGCTGTTGCGGCTTCTGGGCGGTTAACATCAATACCGGCTTCTTTAACAAAAGAGGCAGTTACAATAAAGAAAATAAGCATGATAAATACAACGTCTAGCATTGGGGTCATGTTTATTTCTTCAGCTTCATCTTCTTGAAATAGGTTTCCTAACGGGGCTCTCATTTTTATTCTCCTAGGATGAGCGACTTTATATAAGCCGCTTATCAAAATTTTGCTTAATGGTCTAAAACCATGCTGTCTTGTAGTAGTTCTACTTCGCGCTTAGCTTTTCGTTGTAAATACGTTGAGGCAAATACCCCAGATAACGCACCTACCATGCCTGCCATTGTCGGGATAGTTGCTTTAGATACCCCTGACGCCATTGAACGCGCACTCCCTGTGCCAGTAATTGCCATTACATCAAACACTTCTATCATGCCCGTTACAGTGCCTAACAAACCAAGTAGTGGGCACAAAGCAACCATCACATTAATCAAAGAAAGATTGGTGTTTAAGCGCATACCTGCTCGCGATATCATCGCTTCGCGTATTTGCTCTGCATTCCAGCTATCACGTTCTGTACGGTTAATCCAATTGGCTTTTAGAGCATGTTTATAGCTTCGAAAACCGTTGAAAAAGTAAATAAATCGCTCGAGTATCAATAACCACATCGCGAAGATTAACACCCCAATGACCAAGAGAACTTGGCCACCAGTGTCGAGAAAATCACGGATAGCATTGATTGAGTCAATCAATAGCACCATGGTTTATGCTCCCTTCTCGCTTCGCTCTGCAATAATACCGGCGCTCTGCTCTTGAATAGTTAACAAAATATTTTTAGCGCGCGTATTAAGTAAGGTGTATAAAAATACCGTTGGTATTGCTACCACTAAGCCTAGTACCGTTGTTACTAGTGCTTGAGAAATACCACCCGCCATTAATTTAGGGTCGCCGGTACCAAATAAGGTGATTGCTTGGAATGTATTGATCATGCCTGTTACCGTACCTAATAAACCTAACAGCGGGGCAACAACAGAGATGATTTTGATAAGTGTTAAATTACGCGTCACTTTTGGCATTTCACGTAAAATAGCTTCACTTAATTTAAGCTCAAGTGTGTCGTGTGAAACACTCGGAAATTGATCTTTTACTTTCATTACGCGTCCAAGCGGATTGTCATCGCGTGCAACTGAATCTTTAAGTTGACGACGAATTTTACCGCCCATAACCAATAATGAGAAAAAGCGCTCTAATGATATAAGAAGTGCAATAACACCCACGCCTAAAATCACATAACCAACAGTGCCACCTTGATGAACACGCTCTTGGGTATCGGGTGCTTGTACTAATAAACCAAGAATAGAGCCGCCTGTTGGGTCAAGTGCAAATTGCACCACACCGCTTTTAGTGCTTTGTAGCTCTTCTGCTGTTGCAGTAAAGCGCGATACAGGTTGGCGAGTTAATTCGCTCAAAGAATTAGTCGAGGAATTAAACTCTAAATACTTACCGTTTGATATAAGGTTAAATGCACCCACTCGCACAACTTCTTGCTGTGCTTTAGTACCGCCTTCAACAATGACACTTGCGTTAAAACGACTTACTTTGCCTTGCTCGGTCATTTCGCGCTGTAGTTCAAACCATACTTTTTCAATATCTTCTATTGAAGCAAGTTTTGAAGTTGAACCCATTTTTTGAGCTAGGTCATCCATAAACGTACTACGCCCAGCAATCTGGGAAGATATAATTGATGTCGCAAACTTATTACTAGAATCACCTGCTACTTGCTGTAACACGCCAAACAATTCTTTAAGGGAACCCATTCGTTTAGAAAGCGTGTCTGTTAAGTTAGCAAGTTTCACTTCGTTTTCTTCAAACTGCGTTTCTAAGCGCTCAGATTCCACCAGCATTTGATTACGCTTTGCTTGGGTATTTTTAAGCGTTTGTACTTGCTCGTTTTGACGAGCAGTAAACTCTTGTTCGCGCTGCTTATTTTGCTCGCTTTGAGCTGATTGACCATTTTCGAGCGTTTTAAGTAATGAATCTAAGTTCATTGGCTCTGCCGCTATACTTGCACCAGTAATGCTTAGGCTTGCAGCAAAAAGAGCTATTTTTGTCATTTGAGTAAACAATTTCATTTTTAACCTCTTATTCTGCTGCATGTACTGGCAGAGTTAACATATCTGGGGCAAGTTGCTTACGCGCAATACGTAAGCCTTTATTAATTTGGCTTATTGTAGAGTCTGGTAATGCTTCAAATGATTTTGTATCTGCATTCCAACTACCTGCTTTTTTACCATCGCGTGTTAAGTAAATAAGCTCTAAACGGCCAATGCGTAAAAAATCGACTTCACGCTCTTTGTCATCCACGTTTAAAAGTGCGGTATAGGCTTCAATAGTGCGCCCGTAGTCTACTTCTACTTGATAGGCTTCGAGTACACGGCGAAATTTTTCACTTGAATTGATATCTGCACGATTCATCATTTCATTTAAAGATGTAACACGCTTAGTGCGCTCATCAGCTAAAAATGGAATATCTAAAGATACAAACTGCTCAAGGCCTTCAATCATTCTAAGCATTAGCGGCGTAATTTGACGTTCAATAATAGAAACCTGATCCATAGACAGGTTTAAAGATTCCATCTCTTCTACTTGATTATTTAACTGTTTAGTTAGCTGAGCGTTGTAAACAGATAAACCGTCAATTTCTTTATTGAGGGTTTTAAATTGCTGTAAACGTCCTTGCATTGAATCTGCAATCTTGTCTATTTTTGTTTGTGATTGCGCAGCTGATTTATTAATTTCACTGCTTTTATCAATAACCTTATCTAAATCGTTTGCGTGTACTGCTGCACTTGCGGCCACAATACCAGCTAAGATTAATGGTTTAACGCCTTTCATCGCATACACCTTTACTCGTTAGTTAGCGGATTTGCTAGTTTGTTTTTTTAGGTCATAAACTTTGTTATATAAATAATTTATGACTTAATAATTTCAATGAGCAGGAGTTTATAGATGAAACATGACAAGGATGTTGCGCAAAAAAGTCGCTTTTATGACAGTGGTAATAATTAAGACTTACGAGGGGGTTTTTAAGATGATAAGAGCATTTGTTAACCAAATGCCCTATAAACAGGCTGGGTTATTTTAAAATTGAATTAATTTGATTAAGAGAATAGTGCCAATCAGTGTAATTTATTTCAATTGGGTATGCTTTATTACCTTTAATAAGCACTAGTGAGGGAAAACCTTGGATTGGTAGTGTACGAACAAAGGATAACTCAGCATTAAATTCATCATTAAGCTCGCTTGACGTTAGCTGCGCAGTAAACTCATTTTTATCTAAGCCAATCTTTTCAGCCAAACTAATTAATGTACTTTCATCTGACGGGTTTTGCGCATTTAGGTAATAAGCATTTTGAATTGCAGCCACCATTTGAGCTTCTTTATCCGCTTTACGCGCTATAAGTGCGGCTCTACATGCGGGATACGTTGAACGCCTTGGCTGGCAATCGCGCCAAAAGTTATAATTAAATTGCGTACCTAACTGCGCTGAAATTTTATGCCAAGTACCCTCAAGCATCTCTTTCATATTTTGCGGCATTGGGTCTTGACTATCAGGTGCTAATCCACCTACTTTATATTCAATTGCTACTTTACCAGCAAGCTCTGATTTTAGCTTAAGCCAGGTTGGTGAGTAACCCCAACACCAACTACACATTGGGTCATGAACATATATTAATTTACTTTGAGACATATTAATCCTTCAACTAGTTCGAGACGACACTATTACGACCAGCAGCCTTTGCACTATAAAGAGCTTCATCAGCTTGTTTTAACGAATCATCATAATCAGTTACTTTATTTACTTGGGAAATACCAATACTACAGGTGATTGAAATACGCTGCTTGTCATCAGTAAATATAACGTGCCCTGCAACAGCCTCTCGAAATTTGTTTGCTATTACAGTGGCTGTAGAAACAGTAACCTGCGGTAAAATAACAACAAACTCCTCACCGCCATAACGGGCCTTTAACGCAGTTGCCAAAAACTGAGATTCAAGGAGCTTGGTAAATTCAATCAATACCGTATCACCAAAATCGTGACCATGCGTATCGTTTAAAGACTTGAAGTTATCTAAATCAATTAACAAAATTGAAAAAGGTAAGTACTGCTCTGGGCGTGTTTGGGCAAGCTTTAAAAAATGAGAGGTAATAAAACGTCTGTTTGCTATACCAGTAAGGGGGTCGGTATAAGCATCTTGTTTTTGCTCGAGCGTAATATCGGCAATAGCCATGTGGCTTTTATGCCTAAAATACTCACCAATAAATGAGAATAAAAACACCATAGAAAAGGACGCTATAAATCGTGTTTTTTCTACGTCGCCATAGCTAACTTGACCAAAATCAGGGCTGTATAAAATAACAATACAAGAAAACAGTAAAGTAAAACCTAACCAAGCACCTAATCTGACCCCTAAAGATGCAAACGTCACTACAGGATAAAACATTAGCCAATATAGCGCGGTGTTGTCTTTACCACCGGTATAAACAAGTGCAACAAACATCATGCACACAATGCTCATACTTATTAATGCCACTACTTGAAGATTACCCGTTCTTATAAAGTAGATAGAACAGCTTATATTTGTAATGTTAACGATAATTAATGAAGCAGTGAGTATCGGTGAGTAAACCTTATAATTCAAAAACACTAATACAGCAATCACCACAATTGATATCCCAATCATGGTAAATAAAGAAAACGCTTTGCGTTGCATGTCTGAGCTATAAACACTGTCGATATTTATTAGACTGAGCCAATTTGGTTTATTCACATTTTTTTTAGTCATTAATTTTATACTTTAAACTTTTGAACCATATTTTCTAAGGCACTAAACTGCTGTTTTAGTTTGGTACATTCGTTAAGTGTGTCATTTAAGTTAGCCTTGCCTTGTATAGAAAGCGCACTAATTGTTTGAATATCAGTATCTAATAACTTAACGACTTGGTTTTGCTCATCTGTTGCACTGGCCACAGAATGATTTGCATCGTTAATTTGCTTAATAGCTTGTATAACATGACTCATTAAATTGCCGACGGCATCTGCTTGTTGTACGCTTTTTTCACTGTCTTGAAGGCTTGTTTTCATAAGCTCTACAGCAAGGTTTGAGCCTTTTTGTAACTGGCTCACCGTGTCTTCAATTTCTTGCGTTGATTGTTGAGTGCGGTGTGCTAATTGGCGTACTTCATCTGCTACAACGGCAAAACCGCGTCCTGCCTCTCCTGCTCTAGCGGCTTCTATTGCTGCATTTAGTGCCAATAGATTAGTTTGCTCGCTTACACCTTTAATAACTTCAAGCACTTGCCCAATACTGGCTGTATGCGTATTTAAACTGTTTATAGTTTGCTGAGCTTTCTCCATATTAGCTGAAAGCTGGTGGATGGTTGTAACACTGTGACTTAATGCTTCTTGGTTTTGTGTTGAGTGCTCATCTGCATTTTTAGCAAGCTGCGATGCACTCTCTGCATTATTTGAAATATCCATTGATGTAGCTGAAAACTGGTTAATAGCCGCTGCAACACTATCGGTTCGTTTACTTTGATCATCATACATAGACAGCGATGAATGTGTTTGTGATACCAAGCTCTCAATTGCTGTATCTAATTGCTCTGTGGACTCTTTTACTTGCTCTATTGAATGCTGAATTTTTTCGATAAAAATATTAAATGAATGGCTTAAGTCGCCAAACTCATCATCATTTTCAACGGTTAAGCGCCTTGTTAAATCGCCTTCGCCTTGTGCTATATCTTTAATGGCATCGTTTAAACGGTTCATAGGCTGCATTAAATAGCGTAATAAAAGCTGCATCATAATAATGATAGTAATGATCCCTATCACCATAAAAACAGCCGCAGTTTGGCCAAAGTTAGAAACGCTGACATACGCTTTATCTTTATCTATGACAACACCTAGGTACCAATCTACGTTTTCAATACCACTGATTTTTGTAAACGAAATAAGCTTAGACTCTCCGTTGATCTCGTATTGGGTAAACTCACTTTGCAAGGGCGTATTAGTACCAAAAATGTCTGATGTATTTTTTAAGTTTAACTTAGCATTAGGATGGCTTAACACTTGACCTTTGTTATCGAGTAAAAAACCATAACCGAGACCTAAAAAATCAATATCGTTAATAATTTTAGTCACGGTTTGCATATCAATATCGGCACCTGCAACGCCGCTAAACTGGCCATTTTGTAGCATGGGTACTACCGCTGAAATTGTAAGCTCGTTAGTTGTTACATCAATATAGGGAGTTGTAAAAGCGGTATTTGATTTGTTTTCGACTAATTTGTACCAAGGGCGAGAGGTCGCATCAAAATCAGCAGGTAAAACGACTGATTGATCTTTTAATATAAACGTGCCGCTGGATTTACCTATATACGTATTTTTAAAGCTTCCGGCAAGCTCTGCAGTATTTAATTGTGAAAGGGTGAGTGCTTTAGAATCATTAGCTTTATGGGTTTTAGCAATTGATATAACAATCGCCAACTTTGCATTTAACCAACTCGCTATATTTTGTGAAACAGATTCGGAATTTTGTTGTAATACTAGGCTTAACTGCTGCTCGGTTTGCTTGCGCATCGCAATGTAGTTATTAAAAGTAAATAACCCTAGCACCAAAACCAAAATTAAAGAGGCTGCAATCGTCACTTTGGAAGTAAATTTCAACGAGTTAAGCATATACATCCTTTTTATTATTTATCTTTATTATCCATACAGTTTTAGCAAAAATTTAGCTAAATGTCCTAATAAATAAGGCTTGTGACTAGGTTATTGTATAAAAATAAGGATAAAGGATTAAAAAACAAAAGGCTGTAGGGGATAACTGACTAATATTGAAATAAATTGTGACTCGTATTAATTACTTATGGAACGTTCCTATTAAATGTAGCTTTATAAGTGACTGAATACGTATTCAGTCACTCTTGTATAGTCTGTTATTTCCACTTATTTGCTAAGCGAACAACATTTAATCCATACCATGCAATAAATACATAACATAGCATTGGAACAAAAAAGCTTTGCTGTATATTTACTGTGTCAGCTATAAACCCTTGCAGTAATGGTACAAGTGCACCACCTACAATAGCTAAGCACAACCAACCAGAACCCTTACTGGTCAATGATCCTAGTCGCTCGATTGCAACTGAAAATATAGTCGGGAACATAATTGAGTTAAATAAACCAATTGCCAATACTGAATATAAAGCGACGTCACCTTGAGTAAAAATGGTGATCAGCAATAGCGCAATAATACTAAATGCATTAAATGCGATCGCCTTAGAAGGCGCTATTTTTTGTAATAATACAGAGCCAATAAAACGCCCTACCATTGCCCCGCCCCAGTAATAACTAATAAGTGCAGCCGCAGTATGCTCTTCAAGTCCTGCTATGTGCGCCTCACCAAAGTAGTTAACTAAAAAGCTGCCAATGGCAACCTCCCCACCTACATAACAAAATATAGCAAGTACACCCATAGTTAAGTGCGGTGCTTGAGTTAATGAACGAGATTCTACTGCAGCATTATTTTCCTCTTTATGGGCTTCAATTTCTGGAAGCTTTATAAAGGCAAATATAATAGCGATAAGTAATAAGGCACCAGCGAGCATTAAATAAGGCACTTTTACAGACTCAGCAGTTGCTGCAGAAGCAGCTAGACTACCTGCTGTACCAAAAAATAATAAACCACCTACATAAGGCCCAACGGTAGTACCAAGCGCATTAAGTGCTTGTGCCAAATTTAAACGAGAAGAAGCTGTTTTTTCGCTCCCAAGAGCAGCAACATAAGGATTGGCAGAAACCTGAAGCACCGTTACACCAGCGGCAAGTACAAATAAAGCGCTCAAAAATAGCCAATATTCATGTACTACAACAGCAGGATAAAACAACATGCACCCAATTGAAGCTACAATTAAACCAGTTAAAATCCCTTTTTTATAACCAAACTGCTTAACTAAAATCCCCGCAGGGATAGAAACAATAAAATAAGCACCAAAAAAGCAAAACTGTACTAGCATCGCTTCAAAAAAGCTTAAATCAAATACGCCTTTTAATCGTGGTATTAGTACATCGTTTAAAACAGTAATAAAACCCCATAAAAAAAATAGGGTCGTCATTGCAGTCAGTGGAAACAGATAATTTTTATTTGGCTGTTCGTTGACCGCGAATGATTGATTTGTATTTATTTCACTCACGTCATTTTCACTCCATTAACAAGTTGAAAACGATTCTACATGTTTATATATAAATTAGTCAGCGCAACAAAGGAACGTTCCAATTTTATGGCTTGCATTGAGTATTTGTCGTATTGATAATACGGTCTATCTCGCCACTATTATGAAACTGATAAAGCCCTTCATTTATATCCTCTAAGACTAAAAGCCATTTAGGTGTAAGCTTACTAATAGCAAAATATAAAGGGTTGTATTGCAGAGGAATGCTTTCTTGCTCAATAGAAGAAAGCAAAGATTGTTTTTCAGGTTTAGTTAAAGAAGAATAAGTTACAGAGAATTTAAGAACTTGAGGGTCGCCTATAATCAAATCAACACGTTTAGCAACCAGAAGCTGAACAAGCTGTAAATCATCAACAGAGGTAATAACTTCAAACTCAGCATTGTCCATCATAGCATCAAACTCAGGCGTATTTTGATACCCACGAACAACACCAATCTTTTGCCCTTTAAGCGATTTTAAGTTTCCAGTGAAACGGTCTGTATCGCCTTTCCTTTTTAAAAATGCAATTTCGCCACCTTTAAACGAATTAGATAAACCGAGTAATTCTCGACGTGTTTTACCATTAACATAATCGGAGGGGGCTGTATCTTCTATAAAATATTCAGGCATTAATATATCAGCTTTGCCTAGTTCTACATTTCGTACAGCTCTTGCCCAAGGCAAAAATTCAATATATACGCTGTAGCCCTTACTATTTAACAAGGCAATTGAAAATTGATAAACCCAGCCTTTATTACATAAATTATTACCAATATAAGGAGGCCAATCGAGTGTGGCTAAATGGAGTGTTTGTTTGGGTTTTTTCGCTTCATAGAGCACTCCTGATTTGTGATAATGTCCAGTTAAAACATGTTGAGTACCATTTTGATAATACTCAACTGATGTTTCAGCAAAACAATTACTACTTGTCAGTAATAATATAAAATAAAACCAGCGCATTTTAGTATCTATTTATGATTTATAATGTTTTAAGTTTAGCTAAAACTAACATTTTTGCACAAATAAACCTTAACTAATCAGCTTTTTTGCCACCTCATTTTATTGTTTGTATCACGAGAGCTAATAATAGTATCGTCACTACTCTCAACGCCGCCTAATTTAGCTAAGCGATCATACAAAACAACATTACAGGTAGCCGCCAAGTTCATACAGCCAATAGTTGGAATATATACCACTTCATCACACCACTTTAAAACGTCTTTTGGCACAGAGCCATCTTCAGGGCCAAAAACATAGAACGCATTTTCAGGATGCTTAAACTCAGGTAAAGGTGTTGCACCTTCAATAAGCTCAATAACAACAACGGTTGCGCCCTCAGGTTTTACCGCTTCTAAACTATTAGTTTCAGTTAAAGGGATACGCTCAAGTGCGTTCTTAGTATCGGTATGAAACTTTTTAGCGTTTAAGTAACGATTACCGGTAAAAAACACTTGTTTGGCGTCGTAACAACCTGCTGCACGCAATACACCGCCAACATTAGTCGGGCTTTTAGGATTGATTAAACCAATTACCGCTTGTTGTTTGCTCATTACTCAGCGTCCTTTGTTGGCCACTCTGCAATGTATAAATCAAAGTCGTCTAGCTTTACATCGCAATCTTTTACTGTTTTGTCTTTTACAGAAATACCTAGCTGATGCATCTTTGTTTTATCGCCACTGTTTAATAATGGGTGCCAAGAAGCCAAACCCCGGCCTTCATGTAAACGACGGTAGCTGCAGCTTTGTGGCATAAAAAAGATGTCTTTAAGGTTTTCTTTTGTAAGTTTTACACAAGAAGGAACAAGCGTTTGGCGGTTTTCGTACTCGCTACAACCACAGGTGTTGTTATCAAGATACTGACATACAATATTAGTAAATATTAATTGCTCACCTTCGCGTAACTGATCGGTGGCGGTAAATTCGTCTTCGTCTTCGCTATCAATAAACGTATTTAAACAACATTTTCCGCATCCATCACAAATGGCTTCCCATTCGTTTTGACTCATGTCGCTTAAGCTTTTTTTAAGCCAAAATTGTGTATTTGCTAATTGTTGATCAAACATAGTTTACTCGTGCCCCCTAAAGAGCGCGCATTCTACCGTATTGCTGTAAATGGCGCAAAGCCAATACCCTTTCAAAGTACAGGCTTTGCGCTACAAATTAGCTTTGAGATTTAACCCAACGCTTAATTTTTTCCTCAAGGATTGGCATTGGCAATGCGCCATCAATTAATATTTGCGTGTGGAACGCTTTAATATCAAATTTATTGCCGAGTTCTTTTTTAGAAAAATCACGTAATTCTTGAATTTTAAATTGCCCTAACTTGTAAGAAAGCGCTTGGCCTGGCCATGCTATATAGCGCTCTACTTCAGCAATTACATCACTTTTAGCCATAGACGAATTTGCAAGCATGTAGTCTATACCTTGTTGACGCGTCCACCCTTTTGCATGAAAACCAGTATCAAGCACTAAACGCATTGCGCGTAATTGCTCGTCTGATAAACGTCCGTACCACATATAAGGGTCGGTAAATAAACCTAGCTCTTTGCCTAAGCTTTCTGCATAAAGCGCCCAACCTTCTGCAAACACAGTGTAACCACCAAATTTGCGAAAATCAGGTAAGCCCTCTATTTCTTGCTGAAGTGCTATTTGAAAGTGATGGCCCGGGGCTGCTTCGTGAATCGATAAAGTTTCGAGTAAAAATTTAGGCTGCGCTTTTAAGTTGTAAGCATTGATATAAAAAATACCAGGGCGAGAGCCATCAGGCGCCGGAGATGCGTATGATGCACCTGCTGCAGACTGTGCTCTGTATGCTTCAACCGCTTTTACAACGTAAGGTGCTTTGGGTGCGATGTTAAAAAGCAGAGGCAAGCGCGCGTCTATTTTTTTCTTAACGTTTTCATATGCCGCAATTAACTCCTCGGGCGTGTCGTAGTAAAATTCATCTGAATCGCGTAAATGGTCAAAAAATTCAGATAACTCACCCTTAAAGCCTACGGTTTCTTTTACTTTTTTCATTTCGCTTAAAATACGCGACACTTCACTTAAACCAATGTCGTGAATTTCATCTGCAGATAAGCTAAGCGTCGTGTTTTTCTTAATTTGGTATTCGTACCATGCTTTACCGTTTGGTAAGTCACTATAACCAACGCTTTCTCGGCTATTTGCAATATACTGATTAGCTAGAAAGTCACTCATGCTTTTATAAGCAGGTACTAAGTGCTTCATAATCAATTGACGATACTGCGCTGTGATTTTTTGCTTTTGCTGTGCGCTAAACGATTCTGGTAATTTTTTAATTGGTCCCCAAAATAGTGAGTCTTCGGCATTTTTAACTACATGAGCTGCAAATTGTGGCTGCAGTTTTTCAGCAAGTGGTTTTGGTAACGTAATACCTAGTTTAATGCCTTGTGCCATTGAGCGCTCTACACTGGCAAGCCACTTTACAAAACCTTCGCTGCGCGACATAAAAGTCGTGTAATCTTCAACGCTATTAAACGGCTGAGCACTTTGACCTGAACCAAAACCTGCAAAGGTGTTATGCGCACCCGCCATTTGGTTAATTGGTAGTAAATAATCAGGAAACTGCATGCCTTCTAATTTAAGTGCAAGGTCGCGCTCTAATATTTCAAAACTTAAAAGCGACTGCCCTGTTAACTGTGCCTTATCTATAAAGTTTAAACGCTGTTGATATTTTTTATAAAAAGCCGCTTTTTTAGCTCTATTTTCTTTTGAAATTACAGGCGTGAATTGATCGTTAAACTCGTTACGACCATTGTACGTTGCGCTGATAGGGCTATATGTAAGCGATTCATCGTAATACTGTGCAACAAGTACATCGAGTTGTTGCTCTGCTGAAAGCTCTGAAACAATACTTGCCGATGCGTTAACGGTATTTAACTGCGAACTGGTATTAGTGTGTGTACTAAGCTCAGTATTCATACAGCCACTTAAAGCAAACATAACGCCACTGGCAACTAATGCTAATTTAATTGATTTCATGATAATCCTTTTTAATATCGTTTTTTGATTATGCGCATTAAGCCTTACTTAATAAAGTAATTACGATAGATTGCGTTCATCGTATTAAATTTGCACTTTTATCTGAGCTTGTTACATTTCTATTAATTCAAATATGATTTAAAAGAAAAATAAAATGAAAAAACAACTACTCAGCACCTCTATTGCCTTACTTTGTTTAACTACTTTTAATGCCCATGCCGTTACATACCTATCGGCTAAAGCCATGGTTAATGTGGAAGATGGCAAACTCATTAAATCGCCCTTGATTACTATTGATGATGGCGTAATTACAAACATTGAACAAAATAAAAAACCAACGCTGACTAAAGATGATAAACATATTCAACTACTTGATTTAACCCTTATGCCAGGTTTAATGGATATGCATGTGCATTTAACAAGCGATCCGACGGTTCCACGCAGTGAACGTTTAGGCCAGTCAGTTCCTAGAATGGCAATTAAAGCGGCTCATTTTGCTAAAAGAACCTTAGAAGCCGGATTTACAACAGTTCGTAATGTTGGCGCAGAAGGTTACAGCGTTATAGCGGTGCGTGACGGCATAAATGCGGGTGACATAGTTGGCCCTCGTATTTGGGCTGCGGGGCCATCACTCGGAATTACCGGCGGGCACTGTGATAACAACCGATTACCTCCTGAGCTAAAATATACTTCAAGTGGCGTCGCAGACGGTCCATGGGCTGCGCGTATAAAAGTACGCGAAAACATTAAATACGGGGCAAACGCTATTAAGTTTTGCGCCACAGGTGGAGTATTTTCAAAAGGGACTAAAGTAGGTGCACAGCAGTATTCTTTTGAAGAAATGAAAGCCATCGTTGATGAAGCCCATATGCGAGATTTACCTGTTGCAGCTCATGCACACGGTACAAGCGGGATTAAAACAGCCATTAAAGCAGGTGTTGATAGCGTAGAGCACGCCAGCTTTTTAGATGACGAGGCCATAGCCCTTGCCAAAGAGCATGGAACTTGGCTTTCTATGGATATTTATAACACCGAATACACTTTGACTTATGGCGAGCAAAATGGTGTTGACGAAGAAAATCTAAATAAAGAACGCCAAGTATCAAAAAGGCAACGTGATAGCTTTAGCCGTGCTGTAAAAGCGGGCGTTAAAATGGTCTTTGGAACGGATGCAGCAATTTACCCGCACGGAGATAATGCAAAACAGTTTAGCCGCATGGTTGAATTTGGCATGACAGAACTACAAGCCATTCAAGCATCCACTATTAATAGCGCTAAGTTATTAAAAATGGATACTCAGTTAGGACAAATTAAAACCGGATTTGCTGCTGATATAATTGCTGTAAAAGCAAACCCTCTTAAAAACATTAAAACCTTAGAGTCAGTACCCTTCGTAATGAAAGCAGGTGTTGTTTATAAAAACCAATTGTAAATACACGCTATTAAGGCTGAGCTTACTTAGCCTTAATAAACCCCTCACCCACCTCTAACATCCTATAAAAGGTACAACGTACCTTTTATAGGCTTAACTTTGTTTATTAATTATCCGAACAGTTTTATTTAATCAAATAAAATGAACTTTCTATTCACTTTAAAAACAATAACCATTATCATTCGCGCAAATTCAATAACGCGAATAGTTATCACTCTATGAAAACGTTTAAGTACTCTCTTATTACTCTTGCTTGTTTAAATGCAAATATGGCATTTGCCCAAAATACACAAGTTGATGCTGATATTGAACGCATCAGCGTATACGAAAAACAAAACCGCGTGGTGATGAGCTCAGGTCTTGCTACTAAATCAGACATGTCTTTAATGGAAACACCTGCACCGGTTGTGATTATTGACCGTGAACTTATTGAATCTCAAGGTGTAGATAGCCTACAAGATTTAGTTAGAAACGTAAGTGGTTTAACACAAGCAGGTAATAACTACGGTATTGGTGATA
This sequence comes from Pseudoalteromonas sp. BSi20429, assembly GCF_000238895.1. NCBI lineage: Bacteria > Pseudomonadati > Pseudomonadota > Gammaproteobacteria > Alteromonadales > Pseudoalteromonadaceae > Pseudoalteromonas > Pseudoalteromonas sp. BSi20429. Next base: position 59,110 of record NZ_BADV01000046.1, read on the forward strand.
ACTTAGTAATTCGTGGTTTAGATGCAAACTACACCTACGATGGTATGTATGGTGGTGCAGGCCTGGGTAATACATTCAACCCAACTCGTTCACTTACAAATGTTGAATCTGTTGAGGTTTTAAAAGGCCCAGCAACAGGTTTATATGGCATTGGTAGTGCGGGTGGCGTAATTAACCTAATTGAGAAAAAGCCAGAGTTTGAAGAAAAACACAAAGTATCGGCGGAGCTTGGCCAGTGGGATAGCTATTCATTATCGTTTGATAGCACTAACGCTATAACAGATGACTTGGCCTATCGTGTAATGGCTAAAACAGCGTCAAGTGACGGCTTTCGCGATTTAAAAGAAGATCGCGATGAAATTTATACCTCGCTTAAATACGTGCTAAACGACAGACAAAACATCATGCTTTCTGCAGCATATATAAAAGATGAAATAGCGGTTGATTCTATTGGTCACCCTATTCGTATTTACAATGCAGAAACTGCAAATGGTTTAAGCGCGGGTGAAGTAACCGGTGCCGATTTAGTAAACGATCCGACAGGAAGCGGCGTACAGTTAAGTGATGCACAACGCGACCAACTTGCTAATTCGCTATCTGCATCTGATGGATTAACACCTTATAGCTTTGGCACAAATGGTATTATTTCACCAATGGCTGATGCTAACGAAGGTGAAGAACTGCGTTTTAAATTAACGCATAACTATTACATTACTGACGATTTGTTTTTAAACCAGCAACTACAGTACCGTAACTACACATCTAGTTTTGCGCGCCAAACAGGTGCTTATAACTACGTTTACTCTACTCGTGATGGAATTATAAATAATGACCCACGTGCTCCGTTAGTTGAAGATGGTGTACTTTATCCGTATGCAGCACGCCGCCAAGAATACCGCCAAGTAGAAGCAGATGAAAAATCATGGCAGTACTTTTTAGATTTACGTTATGACTTTATGTTAGGCGACGTAGATAACGAATTGCTTGTTAACGCAAACTACGAAGATAGAGATATTCGTTTTAAACAATTCTCAATATGGGATCAAGATTACGTACTCACAAACAATGATGGTGATGTAACGTACCAAGGTTCATTGCCGTATATTTACGATATAAGAGAACCAAATTGGCCATCTGGCAGCTTTGATGACTTCGATCCACTTAAAACCAGCGACTACAATAAAAAAGTACAAGCATGGGGCTTAGGCATTCAACATGTTGGTTATCTTACTGAAGAGCTTACAACGCGTATTGGTGTAGCATATAACCGCATTGAGCAAACTTACGAGCACTTTGGTGTAGATGAACGCTATAGCTCAAGCCGCGCAGAGCCAACACCTGAAGCGAGTACATCAGATTCTGGCTTAACGTATAACCTGGGTGCGACGTATCAGCCATCTGAAGATTTATCTGTATTTGTAAATCATTCAAAAGGTCGTACAGCGTATAGTGTATTGGGATCTGTTGCTGGTAATGAAGCAGACAGAGAAGATTCTGAATCAATGAGTAACGATTTAGGTTTTAGATTTAAAGCGTTTGATGATCAACTACTAGCTTCTGTTGTTATATTCGAAAGCTCTCGTACTAATTTAGAATACGCAAATCCGCTTTATGACGCTTTAACATCAGGCTCAAATGTACCTGAAAGCTATTATGATGGTAAAGAAGAAACAACAGGTATTGAACTTGATTTAAACGCTTACTTAAATGATAAATGGAAAGTAAACGTAAACGGTATTTATCAAGATGCACGTGACAAAAGTAATCCTAACAGCAGCAGTTACGACACACGCCAAAAAGGTGTGCCTTACGTAACAGCAAGCACGTGGGTAACTTATTACGCAGATATGTTTAACTTACCTGAAGCTGTAAATATAAGTGGTGGTATTACATTTGTAGATAACAGAAGTACTAATTCAAGTTCATTCTCGATTCCAGATGGATATGTACCAAGTTACACGATATACGATACAGCTGTATCGTATACAACTGATAAATGGCATATGCAGTTAAACTTAAATAACTTGTTTAATAAAAAGTATTACTCGAAAGCAATGTTTTTAGGTGGTATGCCAGGCGAAGAGCGTAATGCAAAACTAAGTTTTAGTTATACACTTTAACTAGTTAACCTGAACTCTGGATAATAAATCTATCTCAACCAGAGCTCAGGTTAATTAAATACTTAAAAAGCACGGTTTTCTAATTTAGAAGCCGTGCTTTTTTGTGTTTTATAAATACTTAATCTAAATTAAATAGTAACCACTATGCGACCGTTAATTTCACCTTTGAGCATATCATCAAAAATCTCGTTAATGTCCTCTAAGCGTTTTTCTTCAATAATCGCTTTTACTTTACCTTGCGCTGCAAATTCCAAGCATTCTTGCAAATCTTTACGTGTACCAACAATAGAGCCCACTACTGACACGCCATTAAGCACAGTATCAAAAATAGGAAGCGGCATATCCTCTGGAGGTAATCCCACTAATACACATTTACCGCCACGGCGTACACTCTTATAAGCTTGTTCAAACCCAGCTTTAGATACCGCAGTACACACAACGCCATGCGCGCCACCTACTTGTTCAAAAATAGCTTCGCTAGGAACAACTTCTTTAAAGTCGAGTGTTATATCTGCGCCAAGCTCTTTAGCAAGCGCGAGTTTTTCTTTACCTGTATCAACAGCTATTACATTAAAACCCATTGCTTTAGCGTACTGTACTGCTAAATGTCCAAGCCCGCCTACACCAACAATAGCAACCCACTGCCCAGGTTTAGCACCAGATACTTTTAATGCTTTATAGGTTGTAACACCTGCGCAAAATAATGGAGCAGCTTCAGAAAAGCCTAATCCCTCAGGTATTTTTACAACATAATCACCATGCGCTAAGCAATACTCTGCATAACTACCATCAATAGAATAGCCAGTATTATGCTGCGATAAACACAGTGTTTCTTTACCATCTAGGCAAAACTCACAGTGCCCACATGCACTATAGAGCCAAGGAATACCCACTCTATCGCCAACTTCTAAGTGCTTAATGTTGCTTCCAACTTTATCAATAACACCAACTCCTTCATGCCCCGGAACTAATGGCATTTTTGGCTTTACCGGCCAATCACCATGACAGGCATGTAAATCGGTGTGGCAAACGCCACAAGCGGCTATTTTTACTAAAACGTCGTTTATTCCAACCTCAGGAATTGGCAGATCTGTTATTTGTAATTTACCTTTGTATTCATTATTAATTGCAGCTTTCATAGTCATTCCATCGTATGTGAAAAAAAATTAAAAATAAGGATTTATTTACGTATTATTGTGTACAACATATCCCAATATAGATGTATGAATATTAATCTAAATCATACTTTAGTCGTTAAAATCAATTTATAAAATGGCTAAGAACTTGCTATCCAAAATGAGCGTGCTAGCATTTACTTTCTGAAATTACTGAAAGTTACTAAGCTATGAGTTTATCCGAAAAGAATTTTGCCTTTGTAATGCATTGTGGTGAGATGGGCAGCCGCTGGGGATTCAATCGTACGATTGGGCAAATGTGTGGTTTGCTGATTATTACTAAAAATCCAATGACAGCCAATGAGATTGCAGATGCACTTAGTATTTCTCGCGGTAATGTAAGCATGGGTATTAAAGAGTTGCAATCGTGGCAATTAATTAAAGTGCAGCATATTCCTGGCGATCGAAAAGAGTACTACGCCCCTGCTGGCGATATTTGGGATATGGCAAATCGCGTATTTGAAGAACGTAAAAAGCGCGAAATTGAGCCCACCTTAACATTACTACGCGATAACTTATTAGACGAAGCCAGTAACGACGATGAGCTTTATGCACAAAAACAAATGGGGGAAATTCACAACCTACTTGAAACCGTCACTAAATGGTCATCAGAGCTGCAACGTTTAACGCCAGAGCAACTTAATAAGCTGATGAAGCTAGGTTCTGGAATTGGTAAAGTTATTGACTTAAAAGATAAAATATTCAAAAAAGAATAAAGCCGCAATTGCGGCTTTATTTATAGGTATATTTTAATAATTAGATTTTTGGATAACCAATTCTATCCGACAAGTAACCTACGCTAGTAGCAAAGTAATACGAGCGATTCCAATGCATAAACACTTTGTAGTTATCGTACGCTAAGTACATACGGCCATTTATATCATCAGGCATAACCAGCGCAGCACGTACGTCTACATTAGGTAAATCAGAGCCATCAGCTTTACGAACACCCAGTGCTTGCCAATCAGCTAATGAGCGCTCAGAATCATTCCAATATTCTAGCCACTGCTTGCGCGTTTTTGTACCACGCACTAAAACGTATTTACTATCAAAGTTTTCAGGTAACTGTACTTGGCGACCCCACGTAAGAGAGTCGTTCCAGCCTTCTTGCTTTAAATAGTTAGCAATTGAAGCAAAAGCATCTTCTTTTGTGGTCCAAATATCTTTACGGCCATCATTATTGTAATCAACCGCGTAAGCATTAAATGAAGTTGGCATAAATTGCGTTTGCCCCATTGCGCCTGCCCATGAGCCTTTAAATTTATCAAGCGTGATATGGCCCGATTTTAAAATGTCGAGTGCAGCCCAAAGTTGGCGTTTATAAAGCGCTTCTCGGCGTCCATCAAAAGCAAGTGTAACAAGTGACGAAATAACATTATGACCACCTTGAATAGCACCAAAGTTACTTTCAAGCCCCCAAAGTGCCACTATAAAGCGTGCTTGTACGCCAAACTCTTTAGCAACTTTTTCAAGTACATCTTTGTTTTCTGCATAAAGCTTGCGGGCGCGGTCTATTTTCCACTGAGGTACGCGTTTTGGTAAATACGTTTCAAGGGTTTCTTTTACTTCTGGCTGGTTTTTATCAGCCGAAACCACTTTTTCTTTGTATGTTGCTGTTGCAAAAGCATCATCAATAAGTTTTGCTTCGTAACCTTTTGAGATGGCTTCTTGCTTTAAATTTGCTAAATAATCTTGAAATTCGGCCTGTGTTTTTGCCATCACAGATGAGCTTAAACATACACCACATAATATAACGATAAGTTTTTTAATCACTATCAACTCCATTTTCTTTTCGTAACTGACTTAGCAAATTTTGTTCCGGTGGAGGAAGTTGTAAATAATAACCCTGATCACTTAGTGCACCTTTTACAGCTTCTAAATCAGACCCACCTAAATGCTCACGTTTTGCTAAGTTGATGATCATCACATAAAGAGGTTGACCAAACATAGCCATTAAAGGTTCCGGAACTTTGTCAAAATCATCTCTTTTTTCAACAAATAAGAACGTATCCGCTTTTTTCTTACTTTTATATACTGCAGTGAGCATTATGACCCTATAAATTCTTGCTTAACAATGCCGCACACTATAACATGAGAGTAATAATAAGTTAGAAAAATTAGATTAGAAATTTCAATAAAGGCCCTATTCAGCCTACGTTTATCTAAAATTAATTTCTAATCAGACAATTCAATTGAGCGTGTATGTCGGACCAAATTTTTGAGTTAAAAGGGAATCTTTTTACGTTATCAGTTTTGCATCTTTATAGTACTGATATAAACCTTTTAGCAGAACAACTATATATAAAAATAGCCCAGGCCCCTAAGTTTTTTGAAGGTGCTCCTATTGTTGTTAATTTAATTGAAATTAAAAACAGTTCACTTGATTTTGTACACTTAAAGTCATTAATCGAGCGTATGAGCTTTAACGCTGTTGGTGTATGTAATGGCTCAGATGAGCAACATACACAAGCTAAAGCTGCTGGCTTATCTGTTTTGAATTATTCACAAGACGTTAAGAGCGAACCTGTTAAACAAGAGGCTAATACGTCGATTGTAGAAAAAACAGTGCATTTACCAGCGCAAATTATTAGCGGTACAGTTCGTTCTGGACAACAAGTTTATGCAAAAGATAGAGATTTGATAGTACTTGGCGCGGTTAGTCATGGTGCTGAAGTTATTGCCGATGGAAATGTGCATATTTATGGCACGCTACGCGGTCGCGCTATTGCAGGCGCAAAAGGTTTTAAAGAAGCACACATTTTTTGCCAAAAACTTGAGGCCGAGCTGGTTTCAATAGATGGTAACTACTGGATCAGTGATTCACTACAAGGTGAACATTGGGGAAATGCAGTGCAAATACAACAAAAAGACGAATCATTAGAAATTTCAGCTTTGGTTAAAGGATAAATCTCATGGCAAAAGTAATTGTCGTTACCTCAGGTAAAGGCGGTGTTGGTAAAACAACATCAAGTGCTGCAATTGGCACAGGCTTAGCGTTAAAAGGCTATAAAACAGTTATTATCGACTTTGATATTGGTTTACGTAACTTAGATTTAATTATGGGTTGTGAACGCCGTGTTGTTTATGACTTTGTAAACGTAATTAATGGTGAGGCAAACCTTAACCAAGCGCTTATTAAAGATAAACGTGTAGATAAATTATTTTTACTACCCGCTTCACAAACTCGTGATAAAGACGCATTAACTCGTGAAGGTGTTGAACGCGTATTAAACGAATTAAAAGAAGACTTTGATTACATTGTGTGTGATTCACCAGCAGGCATTGAAGCTGGCGCTATGATGGCAATGTACTTTGCTGACGAAGCAATCGTGACAACAAATCCAGAAGTGTCGTCAGTTCGAGATTCAGATCGTATTTTAGGTATTTTACACAGCAAATCAAAACGTGCTGAAGAAGGCCTAGAAAACATTAAAGAACACTTACTATTAACACGCTATAATCCTAGTCGTGTTGAAAAAGGTGAAATGCTATCGGTAGAAGATGTGCAAGATATTCTGTCAATCCCACTATTAGGTGTTATTCCTGAATCGCAAGCGGTATTAAGTGCTTCAAACTCAGGCCAACCTGTTATATTGGATACAGAATCTGATGCAGGCCAAGCTTATTCTGATGCAATTAACCGCTTACTAGGTGAAACCGTCGATTTTCGCTTCTTAGACGTTGAGAAAAAAGGCTTATTTAAACGGATTTTTGGAGGTTAACGTGTCTTTACTTGACTACTTCCGCTCAGAAAAGAAAAACAGTGCGTCACTAGCAAAAGAGCGATTGCAGATCATTGTCGCGCACGAGCGTTCTCAACGAGGAACGCCGGATTACTTACCACAATTAAAACAAGACATTTTAGATGTGATCCGCAAATACGTGAACGTAAGTACCGATGCAGTTCAGGTTCAGTTTGATCAGAACGAAGACGATTTAGCCGTACTTGAGCTAAACGTTACACTACCTGATGAAGAAAAGAAGTAATTGAAGAAAGGGCGCTTTATAAGCGCCCTCTTTATTTTCGCAATAACTTTCTAAATATCTACGTTTTAATCCCCTTCGTGCAACTAAAACTTTTAACTATGTAACACAAAAATTATAGATAAGTATTACACAGTTAAAGAAAATATTTAGTCTTAAGTATCCCATTCTTTTAAAGCGTCTTTAACGTAGGTATATCGCCAAGAGCTCAGTAAATCAGGCTTTATATGACTCTGTTTTTGCTCATTAGTTAGCTTCCAATTCCAACTAATCAGTTGATTGACTTGCTTTTTAGAAGCCATAACATCTTCTGGAATATTATGCTCTTTAGCTACTTTAGTGATTTTTTGTTTTATATCTTTTGCTACTTTTTTATAAGTAGGAAAATCAATTAAGCGCTTAAGTACATCAGGGTGCTGAGCATCTGGGACTTCTTTAGCAGCTTCAATACACTTTATTATATCGACACCAGAGCGATTAACTTCAATAGCTTCAACCCCTGGAATTTGACGCAGAGCATTTAAACTTGAAGGACCACGTTTGGCAATTTCAGTCATGTTATGTTCTTTTAACACAAAATTAAGCGCCAAATTTTTCTTGATAGCTTTATTTCTTCGCCATACAGCAAGCTCTTTTAACACCGCCAGTTCGTGCGGTTTAAGTTGCCATGCATTTTTAATATCTTTATATAAAAGTTCGTCAGGTGTTTGAAATGCACGTTTTTTGGCAATCAATTCACTTTCGTTTATTACAATGTCAAAGAAGCCAGCGGCATTAATACGATCGATAATCAGCTCAAAACACGGTAATAAGTAAAAAGTATCAGCAGCCGCGTAGTCTAATTGTTTTTTAGTTAACGGGCGTTGCAGCCAGTTAGTGCGTGACTCGCTTTTATCTATTTCAATACCTTGCAGCTCTTTTACCATAAGAGCAAAACCCATACAGTTACCTTCACCGAGTAGCTGCAACGCAAATTGTGTATCAAATAATGGGGCTGGGACAAAGCCTGCGTACTTTTGAAAAACTTCAATATCTTCTGAAGGAGAATGCAGTACTTTTAAAACCGCAGGATCTTTAAGTATTTCCCAAAAATCAAATAGTGAAAGTTCCGCTAATGGGTCAATAAGCGCTAAATGCTCACCATCAAAAACTTGGATAAGTGCAACTTCTGGATACAAAGTGCGACGACGCATAAACTCAGTATCAATAGCTAAAATAGGTTTATTTTTTATTTGTTCAACAAAAGTGTTCAGTTGATTTTGGGTTTCGATCAATTGGTATTGCACTTAATCTCCTACAATAAAAAAAGCGCAC